>JBBTCY010000193.1:0-23559 GCA_038043005.1 Pseudomonadota bacterium | reverse complement strand
CGGCAAAGATGCGATAGCATAGTAATCTTTTAAAGAGTCGATTATTTACCATGCCCGTTAATATTTCCCCCTTACTTCCTGAACAACTCTTACCCGTTGATGGTGTGATACTTGGTATTGCCGAAGCCGGTATTAAAAAGCCGAATCGCAAGGATCTGCTGGTGATGGTGCTGGCTGAAGGCACTCAGGTTGCTGGTGTTTTTACCCAGAATCGATTTTGTGCGGCACCGGTGATTGTTGCAAAGGAGCATCTGGCGCAATCTTCCATTCGCGCCTTGGTGGTAAATACCGGTAACGCCAATGCGGGAACGGGGGAAGCTGGCATTCAACATGCGCAGGCAACTTGTACGGCGTTGGCTGGATTGCTGGACTGTGATTCTCGTCGGATACTGCCATTTTCGACGGGCGTGATTATGGAGCCATTGCCGGTGGACAGGATCGTCAGCGGATTACCTGCCGCCATGGCCAACGGCAAGGCGGATAACTGGTTTACTGCAGCGCAGGCGATCATGACGACGGATATCGTGCCGAAGGCTGTATCCAGACAAGTGATTATTCATGGAAAAACGGTGACGATTACCGGCATTGCCAAGGGCTCCGGCATGATTCGCCCGAACATGGCGACTATGCTGGGTTATGTCGCGACAGATGCGGTAATCAGCCAGCCATTGTTACAGGTGATGACGCGATACGCGGCAGATCATTCGTTTAACCGCATTACAGTGGATGGGGATACTTCCACCAATGATGCTTTTATCGTGCTGGCCACCGGGAAAGCGGGTCACGTGGAAATTACCCATCAGGAAAGTGCGGAGTTTGATGTGTTGCAAGCCGCTATCACTGCTGTGGCAGCCGATCTGGCCAAAATGATTGTGCGCGATGGCGAAGGGGCAACCAAGTTTATTACCGTGCAGATCGATAGCGGTAAGAATGATGATGAATGCACCAAGGTGGCTTATGCCATCGCGCATTCGCCATTGATAAAAACAGCTTTTTTCGCATCCGATCCCAATCTGGGGAGGATTCTGGCAGCGATTGGTTATGCGGGGATTCATGATCTGGATGTAAACGGCATTCAGCTCTATCTGGACGATGTGCTGGTTGCCGAGCGGGGTGGCAGAGCCCCCGATTATCAGGAAGTGGATGGTCAGCGCGTGATGAATCAATCCGAGATTACCGTGCGCGTTGTGCTGAATCGTGGCGTGGCATCTACCACGGTGTGGACCTGCGATTTTTCTTATGACTATGTCAAGATTAACGCGAGTTATCGCAGTTAAGCGGCGTTTATGGCCAAATTAGACAAATTATATAATCGCGCGGATAAACTGCTGGAGCGCCTGGAAAAGTTTTTGCCACCTGAACAGGTTGAACCGGATTGGCAGACGGCGATTGCATTTCGTTGGCGAAGACAAAGGGATGCCGGGTATATTCAATCAATTGTCCATCCCCATCGCATTACGCTGGATGCATTGTGTGGCATCAACGAACAAAAGCAGCGGATCGATCAGAATACACGCCAGTTTGTACAGGGCTATTCGGCCAACAATGTGTTGCTGACGGGCGCGCGTGGAACTGGGAAATCTTCATTGATCAAGGCACTGCTGAATAAATATGCCCGCGATGGCTTGCGGCTAATCGAGGTGGAGAAGCATCATCTTGTTGATCTGCATGATATCGTCGAGAAGATTTATCAACGTCCGGAGCGGTTTATCCTGTATTGCGATGATTTGTCGTTTGAAACCGATGAGCCTGGCTATAAAGCATTAAAAGTGGTTCTGGATGGTTCGATGGCGACGGTATCTGACAATGTTTTAATTTACGCAACATCGAATCGTCGTCATATGGTGCCAGAATTTATGCGGGATAATCTGGATACGCGGCATCTGGATGGCGAAATCCATCCGAGCGAGACGATTGAGGAAAAAATTTCCTTGTCGGAGCGCTTTGGCTTATGGGTATCCTTTTATCCATTTGATCAAGACCAGTATCTGGAGATAGTGCGCTATTGGCTGGTTCATTTCGGTCTCGACAAAATGACTCCCACAATGCGCACGGAGGCTTTGCAATGGGCGTTGGCACGCGGCTCCCGGAGTGGGCGGGTAGCTTGGCAGTTTGCGCGGGATCTGGCAGGGCGACGAAAATCACTGGCTGGCAATAATAGTCAGTGAGTTACGCATCTGTCAAAATCGTGGAGGTAAATCCAGTTGTTGATGTAGCCGCTGCTGTTATTATGCGGCTCGACGGTAGCTTTTTATTGACCTGTCGTCCCGAGGGAAAGCCTTATTCCGGTTATTGGGAATTTCCTGGCGGTAAAGTGGAAAAAAATGAAATTCCATTGCATGCTCTGGATCGCGAATTACAGGAAGAATTAGGTATTCAGGTCAAGCAGGCCTATCCCTGGATTACACGGGTTTTTTCCTATTCTCACGCAACGGTACGGCTGCATTTCTTCAAGGTGACAGAGTGGCAAGGCGAGCCTTGGGCGCGGGAGTATCAGGCATTATCCTGGCAATTTCCGCACACGGTCGCTGTTGAACCCATGCTGCCAGCCAATGCACCGATTTTGCGTGCACTTTTATTGCCACCGGTTTATGCCATCACGCACGCGTCGGAATTGGGTACTGAGACTTCGCTGATGCAGATTGAGCAGGCCTTGCAGCAAGGTTTGCGATTGATTCAGATACGCGAGAAAAGCATGGAAAAGGATAGGCTGCGTACTTTCTCTGAACAAGTGGTTTCTCGGGCACATTCATTTAATGCGCATGTGCTGATAAACGGAGATATGGATTTTTACAGAGAGATCGGTGCTGATGGCGTACATTTGACCTCCTCTCAACTGATGACACTTTCATCTCGCCCGGATTCTGAATCTGGCTGGTGCGGCGCTTCTTGTCACAATAGCGAGGAGCTTTTTATGGCCGAGGAGCTGGGGCTTGATTTTGTAATACTGGGTCCCGTGATGCCAACCCTCAGTCACCCCGGGTTACCCGCGCTCGGTTGGCGGAAATTCTCCACTTTGATTCAAAACTATCCACTGCCGGTTTATGCGCTCGGCGGGCTATGTCAGGAAGACTTGCAGACGGCAACAGAACTGGGAGCGCATGGCATTGCGATGATGCGCGGGATATGAGTTTTTGTGATGAATATGCGGCAAGTATTACAAGCAGACTGATTTATTCTTTATCGTCCGGAATCTTTTCCAGTTCTGGAATTCGATAAGATTCCTGAGCCCACTGGGATAAATCGTTTGTTTTGCAACGCTCGGAACAAAATGGGCGGAAGCGATTAGCCATTTCCCATACTACTTTCTTACTACATTGCGGGCAATTGACGACGTGCTGTTGCATAAATTCAAATGTTATTCCGGGTTTTTTGGCAAGTGTATGATATCTATCTATAGATTACAGAAGGTGAGTTCAAATGCAACATCATCTTCGTAAATTTTATTTTTCTGATTGGATAGTGCAGGGACAAAACGGATATTCAGTGCATACTTGTTGGCACTGATCTCAGGTATGCAAGGAAAATTATCGGTTAATGTTAAACGCAGCATATGTGCCATATATTCAGCGCCTATCTGCTGGAAAACACCATGATTGGCGACCACCTGAAAGGTTTTTCCGCTTTTCCTCAGAAGGAGAAGCACAATACTAAAGGCATTGCGGATAGGTTGAAGCGGCGCAAGCCATTCAGTGAAATCTTTCCGGCGATATGCCGGATCAAGATTCAGCCAGTAATGGTAGGAAGGCAAATCAAACATACAGCAGCCGCCCGGTATTCCAACGCGCTGTTTGATCGTCATTAGCCATTCATTCTCACGTAAATGCTCACCAACCTTTCCCGGCAGGTCAAGCATTTCCCGAAAGGTGATTTTTATGTCATTTAATACATTATCGAGTGCTGCTTCGGAGATAGCCGGGTTTCTGCGCAAGGTTTCCAGAATCTGTTTTTGCCGCTCCAGTTCTTGCAGTAAATCTGATTTAATATCTGCCCGATTTGTGATTTCAAGAACTTCAAATAGTGCAGTCAGTGAAGCATGGTGATCAGCTGCCGTGTCTCTGGCTGAGAAGAAATCAATTTTGCTGAATAAATCTTCAAGGCGCAGCAGTGTGCGGATACGCTCATTCAGTGGGTGCTCATAACAAATCACAATAGGTAGGCGTCCATAAGGAAATGTTGAATATCAATTTTGCTTTATACAACATTTTTATAAAAATAAGAACTAAATTTCTTAAATAATCAATACTTATTGATTATTTAATATCTATTTTCTTGGATAACATCATGTATTTGTGATGTAGACGGGTTACCTGGTCTTTTAAATCGTCAATTTCCTGGCGATTGATAATGATATCGTTCGCTTTTTGTATGCGGTCTTTTCGTGAGGTCTGAGTTGCCATGATCGCTTTCACTTTTTGTTCGGATAAGTGGCTGCGTGCGATTGTGCGCGAGATTTGCTGTTCTTCTTCACAATCAATAACCAGAACGCGCTGAACGATTGTATCGTAATCGCTGGTTTCAAATAATAAAGGTATTACAACGATTGTGTAAGGAGATCGGGTCAGGGCAATTCGATTGATTGTTTCCTTGCGAATCAGCGGATGGAGAATGTGCTCAAGTTTTAAGCGTGAATCGCTATCCGAGTAAATCAGATTACGCATTTTTTCTCGATCCAGCGCACCTTCCGGGGTAATAAAAGTATTACCAAAAGTATCTTGAATAGCGTTAATGGCAAGACCTTGGGGTTGAGTAAGCTGTCTGGCAATTTCATCGGTATCAATGACATCGATACCCAATGCGGAGAAGAATTGACAGGCTGTTGATTTACCGCAGCCAATTCCACCTGTTAGCCCGACAACAAAAGTCATTGACTAGAATAAGCCTGAATAGATGTGATTTAATTTTTCTCCCCAGAATAAGGCAATCAGCGCACCCCCGGCAAGATAGGGGCCAAATGGAATGGGGATATTCCTATTGAGCTTTGCAGCAAGAATTAATCCGATGCCGACTGTTGCGCCGACCAGTGAAGAGAGGAGTATTACCATGGGTAATATGCTCCATCCCAGCCATGCGCCGATCGCGGCCAGTAATTTAAAATCACCGTAGCCCATACCTTCTTTGCCGGTAATAAGCTTGAAGCACCAGTAAATTGACCATAATGAAAGATAACCTGCAACAGCTCCGATAACGGCGGAATGAATATTGGTGAAGCCGTTATTCATATTGACCAGTAGTCCTGTCCATAGCAATGGTAGCGTAATGTCATCAGGTAAAAATTGTGTATCCAGATCGATGACTGCCAAAGCGATCATTGCCCATACGAAAATCAGTGCAGCAATTGTAATAAAACTATAGCCAAAATGCCAAGCGACAAAACCGCTCATCAATGCAGTGATCGCTTCAACGATGGGGTAGCGCAGTGAGATATGTGCGTGACATTGGGCACATCGACCTCTTAGCGCCAGATAACTGATAATCGGAATATTTTCTAGCGCAGTGATTTGATGCCCGCAATGGATGCAGGTAGAACGCGGCGTAGCGAGATTATATGTGGCTGATTCTGGTATGGCTTCTCCGCGTAATTCCGCACATTGCTGCTGCCAATTTCTTTTCATCATTTCTGGCAAGCGGTGGATAACGACATTCAGGAAACTGCCAACCATTAATCCGATTGTGGTAACCAAAGTGATAAAAAAGGTTGTATCGTGCAGGAAAGATATCATGACATAGTTATCATTTTGATTGAGCGGAGGAATGGTAGTGTTGAAAAATTATATTTAGCTAACGACCATACCCATCTTAAAGATAGGCAGGTACATTGCAATGACCATACCGCCGATCAATGTGCCCAATACAACCATAATAACCGGTTCCATCAAGCTGGAAAGCGCATCAACAGCATCGTCCACTTCTGCTTCGTAGAAATCGGCTATTTTGCTTAGCATCGAATCCAGTGAACCGGCTTCTTCACCGATGGCAACCATTTGTATTACCATATTGGGAAATACATTTGTATTGGCCATTGAATCCATTAAGCTATTACCCGTACTGACTTCGAGTTGAATACTCTTGGTTGCTTCAAAGTAAACATAATTCCCCGCAGCACCGGCAACCGAATCCAGTGATTCTACCAATGGGACACCGGCTGCAAACATGGTCGACAGGGTTCTGGCCCAGCGTGCAATGGTGGCTTTACGGATAACTTCACCGAAGATTGGTAATTTCAGAGCAAGCCTGTCCATAACATGTTGCATGGGAACGGATCGTTTCCATATATAGAGGAAGGAATATAGCCCACCACCCACTACCGCAAAGATTGCCCACCAATAGGCGACAAAAAAATCCGAGATAGTCATCACAAACAATGTTGGTGCGGGCAGATCGGCGCCAAATCCTTCAAATAGCTGTTTAAAAGCAGGGATTACAAAAATCATGATAACCGCAGTAATAATAAAGGCAACCACAATAATTGAAATGGGATAGAAAAGTGCCGATTTGATTTTTCCTTTAATGGCTTGGATCTTCTCTTTATATGTTGCCAAGCGATCCAATAATGTATCAAGAATACCGGCAGCTTCACCTGCACCGACCAGATTACAGAAAAGAGCATCAAAATAAAGCGGATACTTGCGAAAAGCATCGGCTAAATTACTACCGGTTTCCACATCCGCCTTAATGTCCATGAGTAGCTTGCTCAGCGCCTGATTACTGTGACCCTTACCAACAATATCAAAGGCCTGTAGCAGTGGAACGCCTGATTTCATCATGGTGGCTAGCTGACGAGTGAATAATGTAATGTCCTTGTCGGTGATGGTTCCCGTTGAGCGCATTTTCTGGATTTTGGTAACTTTAATACCTTGCCGACGTAAAGCGGCAGTGATGATGACAGGCCCAGCAGCGCGTGTCTGTCCCTTCACTTGTTTGCCATTTTTATCTTTACCTTCCCATGAATAGTCGATTTCTTTAACTTTCTTTTCTGCACGCGACGCTACGGTTGCCATATATAACTCCTTAAGCCTTAGATCTTCTATGGAATTCCAGAAGCCAATCATAATTGGCAAACAGTCTATTCCATCACTGAAATTAACGATAAATCCAACCGCTTTTTTCAAGCTAATTAGAGAAATTGTTACGGCATAAACTTAAGAATTACTTAGCGTTAATTTACAGAATTCTGTTAATCCAGAAGTATGAGCCGGAATATTTAGTTACGATTGCTGTGGATATTCCGGGAGAGGCATGTTATGGGTTTGATGCTAGATTAGTCTCTGCCATAGAGACTATTGATTGACTGATCACAAGGTTGATTTATTTTAAGCGATTAACTCAACCTTGCCGGTATCAAGATGATATAGCCCACCGACAATACGAATTTTTCTTTGACCATGATAGTAATCAAGAATAGGTGTTTTGGTTCGCAATCTTTCAACGGTCATGATGATATTTTTCTTGGTTACATTGAGTAACCGGTCGCTGGAGGTATCGTTAACCGCTCTGACTGCTGGTGCAATGGCACTGGCAAGTAATTGAATATGACCGGGAAAATCCTTGTGATGATCGACCGCATCGATCGCTGCTTTAACCGCCCCACAGCTTTCATGTCCGAGAACCATGATTAATGGGGTATTAAGGACGGCAACTGAATACTCCAGTGTAGCGACATTGTCATTGGTCAGATAATTACCGGCTCCCCGCGCAACAAACAGATCACCTTGTGCTTCATCAAAGCAATGTTCCGGACTGACTCGGGAATCGGAGCAGCCCAAAATAGTTGCATACGGGTTTTGTCCCTTGGTCAGGGAAGATTGGATATCATGGAAATCTAGCGGGATTGATTTACCTGAAACATAACGCTCATTGCCTTTCATTAATCTTTCCAGTGCCTGATCAGGGGTTAATACATTTTCAGGTTTAGGCAGATCCGCGAGGGTGTTTTCTGGTTTTGCTGCGACTGAATCGACCAATCCCAGGTTGATAACAGAGGCGGCGGCCAGCTTGAGGAATGAACGCTTGCTGATTAGCTGACTGGAGTTTTCATGGGAGTGGTTTTTATTTTTTTCCTCGCATAGATGGCACATGGGCTGGTAATTCCTGTTAATTTGTATTGCTATTTGCTGAGCAAAGCTTGATATTTTGCTTGTAGCTGTTCTCTGGTTTCAATGACATCCGGGTCGATAATAATGCAATCAACAGGACACACTTCTATACATTGTGGCTCATTATAATGACCGACACACTCGGTGCATAAATCCGGGTTGATTTTGTAAATCTCTTCCCCTTGTGAGATAGCGCCATTTGGGCACTCCGGTTCACAAACATCACAGTTGATGCATTCATCGGCAATAATTAAAGCCATTCTAACCTCAAAACTATTTAGCTATCTTTTTACGCAATTGCTGTGCGACCAGCGGGTGCACAAACTTGTCGGCATTTCCGCCTAATGAAGCAATTTCACGCACCATGGTCGCTGAAATAAACATATATTGTTCTGATGGTGTCATAAATAAAGTTTCAACATCAGGATACATGCCGCGATTCATTCCTGCCATCTGGAACTCATATTCAAAGTCAGATGCCGCACGCAAGCCACGCAAAATTATTCTGGCATTTTGCTGCTGCAGAAAATCCATCAATAAGCCTGAGAATGCCATAACTGTTACATTCGGGCAATCCACCAGAACTTGCTGCGCCATTTCCACCCTTTCTTTCAGGGTAAAAAAAGGCTTTTTCCCGCTGCTGCCCGCCACGGCGACAACAACCTGATCAAACAAGCGCGAAGCACGTCGAACGAGATCTTCATGTCCTCGTGTTATCGGGTCAAAGGTACCCGGGTAAATGACTTTATCCATGTATGCCTAATTCTATGAGCTGATAGTATATCGCGCCGGCCCTGCCGCTTCGTCGAACATGCCACTGATTATCAGGAATCCATGCACCTTTTGTTTCAATATAGACCTGTGCATCTTTTTCAAGATGCGTCGACAGTAATGGTAACAATTTCGGTAGTAATTCCAAACGATAAGGTGGATCAAGAAACACAATATCGAAATGCTGTAAATCTGAGGCAATAAACTCTAGTGCATTTATTCTGACTAACTGAATTTGTGCCGCGTGTAATTTTGCCTTATTTTCTTGCAGTGCTTTGAAAGCCCGCGCATCAGACTCTACCATGACGACTTGTTTTGCTCCACGTGAAGCCGCTTCAAAACCCAATACACCGCTGCCTGCAAACAGATCGAGACAGCTTAGTCCGCTTAAATCCTGACCCAGCCAGTTAAATAGGGTTTCACGTATTCTATCAGGGGTGGGGCGTAAATCGGCAAGATCCGGGAAAGTTACCAAACGGCTACGCCATTGACCGCCAATGATGCGAACCTTGCCCTGTAGTGCCATACGCTGGAAGATTTCCCGGATTTTCTTTATTTGGCTGCTGCGCCAACAATAACGGTAACCATCCCGTCAGGCAGGATACGACGCTGGAAGGCTTGTTTGATCTGTGCTGTTGTGACTGCTTCAACGGCAGCCAGATAATCGTCTAGATAAGTCAGCGGCAGATTATAAAAGCCGATCACGGCGAGGTATCCCAGTATCTTGCTATTGCTGTCAATCCGTAATGGGAAGCCGCCTATGATATTTTGTTTGGCAGCAACCAGCTCATTTTCGCTGGGGCCCTCTGCAATAAAGTCTTCAAGGATCTTCTGGGTCAGGGAAAGCGCTTCTTCTGATTGCTCTTTTTTGGTTTGCAAGCCTATTTGAAACGGTCCTTGTTCTTTAAACGGAGAGAAAAAGCTATGAATGCTATAGACCAGCCCCCGCTTCTGGCGGATTTCATCCATCAGGCGTGAAACAAACCCACCACCACCCAGGATATGATTGCCCACTAAAAGTGGAAAATAGTCCGGATCGTTTCGCTGCAATCCCGGATAGGCCAGCTGAATATGACTTTGCGTTGCAGGATGTGGAATTCTCCTGATTTCAGCACGAGGGGCTTTTACAGGAGGCAGATTGCTGAGATGTTGTCCGGGTGATAGATTTGCAGTCAATAATTCCGCGATTGCAGCAGCTTCCAGTCGACTGACATCACCAATAATTGTTATAACAGCATTTCTGGCAGTGTAGTAAGTCTTGTAAAAGGTGACCAGATCGTTTCGACGCAGAGCGTTCAGTGTATCGATTTCTCCCGTATCGCTTAACCCGTATGAATGATCCCCGTAGAGCATTTTCATCAACGTGTGTTCAGCAATATAGTCTGGTTTGGTACTGGCTTCTCTGATTCCTGCGGCGATCCGGGTTTGCTCCCGCACGAGAATATCTTCAGGAAATTCCGGATACTGGATGAGGCGCGAGAAAACATCGAGTGCCTGTTTTCTTTCCCGCTCGCTGCTCAGGGTGCGCAGTGACAAGCCAGCGCGATCACGATCAAAATGACTGCCCAGTTGTGCACCTACGTCCGCCAATGCCTTGGCGATCTGATCCTCGGATAATCCCCCTGCACCTAAGCTCAATAAATGCCGGGTCAGATTGGCATTGCCTGATTTCTCACGGGTATCCATTGCGCTGCCCGCCCCGAATTCCACGCGGATATCCAGCATTGGCAAATCATGGTTTTCAACAAAATAAACGCGAACGCCGGAAGTTGTCTGCCAATGTTGAATTGGCAGCGATGCCCATACCCATTGAGGACAAGTGCTTAGCAGCAGGATAAATATGAGTTGTTTTATTGGCATATAATTAATTTTCTCCAGCAGGCTCTTGGGATTAAGCCAGTCAATCTTCAATTTCAATTTTGCTTAACCGCTGTTTCGTAACCCAGCCGTTACACCATTGATTGTTAAATGAATTGATGTTTTTACTTCATCGCTGTCTTCACCGGAGCGATAACGGCGCAGCAATTCTATCTGTAAATGATTTAATGGATCGATGTAAGGTGTTCTGTTCTGGATACTGCGTGCCAGGGTTGGGTTATCCTGCAATAGCTCCGTATGCCCGGTGATCGCGAACAACCATTTTTTACTGCGCTCCCACTCTTCTTTAATACGCCCAAATATCTGGTTGCGTAATTCAACATCGTTTACTAATTCTGCATAACGTGAAGCAATGCCGATATCGGATTTGGCCAGCACCATGTCCATATTGGATAGCAATATTTGCAGGAAAGGCCAGGTGCGATACATCTCCTGCAGCAGCTCCAGCCCTTTCCCTGTCTGGTTTTCATTATTGATAAAAGTTTCCACCGCGTATCCAAAACCATACCAGCCTGGCAGCATCACGCGATTCAGGCTCCAGCTGAAAACCCAGGGGATTGCTCGTAAATCTTCAATGGCATCCGATATTTTACGGGAAGAAGGTCGACTGCCTATATTCAGACCAGCGAGCTCACGAATCGGAGTGGATTCCTGAAAATACTCCTCAAACCCGGGGGTCTCATATACCAAATTACGGTAGGCCGACAGAGAATAGGAGGCAAGTTTTTCCATCGCCTGATAATAGCGGTCTTCATTCATTCCAATCGGATCATGATCCAGCAATGTTGCTTCAATCGTTGCAGCGACCAGTGTTTCAAGATTACGCCGGCCTATCTCAGGTTCCGCATATTTGCTGGTAATCACCTCGCCCTGTTCCGTGACACGTATCTGACCGTTCACGCTGCCTGGCGGTTGCGCCAATATACTCTGATAGCTGGGACCACCGCCACGGCCAACTGTACCGCCACGCCCATGAAACAGACGCAGTTCCACATTATGTTTGGCGAAAACTTTTGTTAATTCAATTTCGGCTTTATAGATTTCCCAGTTGGAAGTGATAAAACCACCGTCCTTATTGCTATCGGAATATCCCAGCATGACTTCCTGCACATTCCCGCGCGATGCCAGCAGCTTGCGATAGTAGGGCAATGTGAACAGTTGATCGATCATGTCACCACAACCCCGTAAGTCAGTAATGGTTTCAAAGAGCGGAATAATATTCAAACCGAGATAGGGCGCATCCCCTGCGTGTAATAATCCAACCTCTTTTAATAGCAACGCGACTTCCAGTACATTTACAACACTGGTTGTCATGGAAATAATGTAATTGGGGATGGCGGCATGTCCAAAACGGCGTTGAATTTCTGCAGCCATCTGCAGGATGCGCAATTCACCTTGTGTTGTTTCAGAGTATTTTAAATAGGGTGATAACAGAGGGCGTGGGCTGCTGATTTCTGCCAGCAGCCACTCTACTCGTTCTGCTTCGTTCAGATGCAGATAATCTTTACGATGTGTACCCAGTTCGAATAATTCTGATACCACCTGCGCATGCACCTTGCTATGCTGCCGCATATCGAGGGGCGCCAGATGAAATCCAAAGACATCCGCTGCGCGCCTTAGGTTACGTAATGCGCCACGCGCCATCCAGTTTGATTTGTGCTGTTTTAACGATCGGATAACTATATCAAGATCATGTATGAACTCGATATTGTCGGCGTACGGTTCAGTAATATCCATCTGATCTCGTTGAGGAATAATGGTGTGTCCTAACCGTTGGCTGGTTGCCATCAGACGTGCGCCAATGCCGAGGAATGCCCGGCGATAGGGTTCGTCGATGCGGCTGGCTGAAATATCGGGAGAAGAGGCTGCCAGTTCTTTGAGTTCATCGCTGACAGTGACCAGATATTCGGTCAGACTCATCGTCCGGCCGATTTTTTTAACCTGTTCTATATAATAGTCCAGCACTAAGGCAGACTGGCGTTCCACGGCATGTAACATTACCTGATGGGTCACAAAAGGATTGCCGTCACGATCACCACCAATCCAACTTCCAATCCGCAAGAAGGATGACACATAGGGCGCGTCTTTTCCCATATGACGCTCGAGCAGATTTTCGATCTTTGCGTAGATATAGGGTACTTCTGAAAGGAAGGAATAACTGTAATAGACCAACCCGTTTTCAATTTCATCATGCACGGATAAACGGATCGAGTGCAGCATGCGTGTCTGCCACAGTGTCTCGATGGTCGCGCGCAAGTTTTCTTCATTATGCCGCAGCTCGTTAGGAGTCAGTTGTGTACGTGTCCGTTCCTTTAATAACCGCTCGATCGTCAGTTGGCAATCCAAGATACTTCTGCGCTGAACTTCTGTTGGATGGGCAGTCAACACGGGTGATACGACCGCTTTGGCAAAGAAATCTGCTAAATCAGAACTATCTTTCCCATTGGCAAGCACTCGCTCCAGTGCCAGCGTTACACTGCCTGCCTGAGGGGAAGATCCGGCACAAAGGTGTGCACGCCGCCGCCGGTTATGATGCAGATCTTCGGCAATATTTGATAACAGCGAGAAATAGCTAAAAGCCCGAACGACAGTAACAGTAGCCTTATTGCTCAGTGCATTCAGTATGTTATCGAGTTCATGGCGCGCCTGGGGATCCTGCTTTCGATGAAAGCGGATTGCTGTCTGACGGATATTTTCGACCAGATCAAAGGCAGCGATACCTTCCTGTTCTCGTAAGGTGTCGCCCAGCATGCGCCCTAACAGGCGGATGTCGTCACGCAGCGGCAGATCCTTGTCATTGATAGGGGCGGGGCTACTTTCGTGATTATTGTTTTCAGAACCGGCAATACTCATTGCATTACACCATCAACAGAATAAAATTGAATAGAGTACCCACTTGCTGCAAGCCAAGTTGGTACCGACCATGCTAGAATGATCATTATTAAGAATTTTTGCAATCTTTTCATTTTAATTTAATGCCTAATTCACTTATTATTCCCCATAAAATCATTATTGCGTCACGAGAGAGTTTACTTGCCATGTGGCAAGCCAGGTTCATTCAGCAATGTTTAAGCCAATTATACCCGCAAACTGAAATCAGCATACTCGGCATGACAACCCGTGGTGATCAGATTCTTGATCAATCCTTATCAAAGATTGGCGGAAAGGGTTTGTTCATCAAGGAACTGGAACAGGCGCTGGAGGATGGCCGTGCCGATATTGCGGTGCACTCAATGAAGGATATGCCGATGAACGTGCCCGATGGATTTACGCTGGCGGTGATTACTGAACGTGAAGATCCTCGTGATGCATTTGTTTCCAGTCAATATTCCAGTCTTGAATCATTACCGGCTGGCAGTATTGTGGGAACATCCAGTCTGCGGCGTGAAAGTCAGTTACGCGCACAGTTTCCACATCTACAGGTGAAGCCGCTGCGTGGCAATGTGCAAACCCGCCTGCGTAAGCTGGATGAAGGACAATATGCTGCTATTATCCTGGCTGCTGCAGGTTTGAAACGGCTTGGATTAACGAATCGCATTACTGCATTGCTTGATCCTGAACAAAGCCTGCCGGCAGTAGGGCAAGGTGCGTTGGGGATAGAATGTCGTGCAGATCGCCCTGATCTGGTTGCGCTGTTACAGCCGCTGCATCATCAGCAAACTGCGCAGTGTGTGGAAGCGGAGCGGGCAATGAGTCGTGTGCTGGGTGGGAGCTGTCAGGTTCCACTGGGCGCTTTTGCTGAGATTATCGATGGCAATCTGCAATTGCGCGGATTTGTTGCCAATCCGGACGGCAAACGGATGATCAGTAATGCGCTATGCGGTAAACCGGAAACCGGTATTGCAATGGGTCAGCAACTTGCGCAGAATTTAATCGCGCAGGGTGCCGATGAAATATTGGCGACTTTGTCCCCGGCAAATAGTTGGTAAGAGTGTCGTCCTCAGATAAACCCCTTTCAGGCATTAATGTTCTGGTTACGCGTCCGGCACACCAGGCTGCTTTTCTTTCAGAAGGCATCCGTGCAGCTGGCGGCAATCCTATCCTGTTCCCGGTTCTGGAGATCACGGATGTCAAGGATTTAAATCCGCTGTTAGCGCTGATTGATCGTATTGAAGAATTTGATTGGGCAATATTTGTCAGTCCTAATGCTGTTAATAAAGTTATGCCGCTGATTCAGGCAAAGCGGGCGTTGTTGCCCACTCATCTGAAGTTTGCTGTAGTCGGCAAAGGCAGTACGGATAGCCTGAAGTCTTTTGGCGTTGATCGCGTGGTCGCTCCAACAGCCCGTTTTGATAGCGAGGCATTACTCGATCTGGAAGAACTGCAACAGATGTCGGGAAAACGTGTGGTTATTTTCCGGGGAAATGGCGGACGGCAATTGCTGGGTGATTCGCTTATCCAGCGCGGTGCCCTGCTTGAATATGCAGAATGCTATCATCGCGCAAAGCCGGATGTTGATGCATCGTCGCTACTGGAGAAGTGGTCACAAGGTGAAATAAATGCAGTGGTTATCACAAGCAGCGAAGGGTTGCATAATTTATTTGACATAATGGGTAAGCTTGGCCAACAATTACTGAAAACAACGCCCATATTTACAACGCATGAGCGTATCGCCGGAATAGCCAGAGATCTCGGATTGGAAAAAATTGTGAGGACAGTCGATCCTGGCGACAAGGGATTATTGCAGGAAATGCAGACATATTTTTGAAATGCTAAAACAGGCGATCAGAAAGTGTTCAGATCCCCTGAAATCGGATTAACCGTGAGGACGGAATATACTGAACTAAACTCATCGATTGGATGATTAAAATTTAAAACCTGATTAAAACGTTTCAAGTACTGAAACAGCTGCATGATATGACAGAAATGGATATTTCCAGTCAATGGGTTGTCAGTCTTGATGACAATAATAATTATCGACTCAATTGCAACGAGGAGAAGAATACATGAAACTGATACTCTGGCTGTTGGTACTATTTGCTGCTGCTGTAGGCGTGACACTTGCTGTTAAGGATAATCCGGGCCACGCTATACTGGTGATGGAGCCCTACATCAACATAAAGCTATCACTCGGTGAATTTATAATAAATGCAATAGCCGCATTTGTTGTCTTTTATATTCTGGTGCAATTGATGCTTGGTATATTTGGTTTTAATCAATGGTATCGTCATAGAAAGACTGACGAAAGGATGCTGTCCGGGTTGAGGGCTTATTTTGAAGGCAACTACGTGGACGCCAGGAAGAATGCTGCCAGTGCACTAAGATTGGCTGATTCACCCGCAATGAAAGCGATCAGTGCGGTGATCGCAGCTCGTGCCGCACATAAATTGAATGAATCCACCGCGTGTGATGAGTTTTTAACAATGGCGGATCATGCTGCACCGAATGAAAAGTCACTGCGTCTCATAACACGCGCCGAGTTATTGCTGGATGATGGGCGCTATGAAGAAGCGCTGAGCACATTGCAAGCTCTGTATGCTTCCGGCGGGTTGCAACAAACGGCAGTTTTGCAGTTGGAGCTGGAAGCACAAAAACAGGCCGGAAATTGGGATGCTGTTGTTGATTTGGCAGATTTACTGGTAAAACGTCAATCAGTCGATAAGGCACTCATACAAAAAATAAAACACGATGCGCATCTGGAAAATATTAAAAGCAAAGCATCTGATCTGCAATCGTTGAATCATTATTGGTTGAATATTCCCGCTTTGGAAAAGAGAGATAGTAAATTGGTCGTTGCTGCGACACGTGCCTATATTGCATTGGGTGATTGTGCATCAGCACATCAGATTATCGAACAGTTTGTCAGCAAGGAATGGAATGCGGAATTAATTGCGCTCTATGCAGACTGTCTCGGTTTTCATGTAAACAGACAGATTGAGTGTGCTGAGGTTTGGCTTAAGTCATACCCTAACAATGCGCAATTGTTACTAACATTAGGTAAGTTATGTACCTATTGCGAATTGTGGGGAAAGGCACAAAACTATCTGGAAGCTAGCCTGTCTATTGAATCCAGTGACACAGCCCACTTTGCACTGGCTCAGTTAAATGAGAAATTGGGTAAGCATGAGCTTGCCATGAGCCATTACAATAAAGGATTGGAATTAACACTGAAGCAATTAAATTAGGAATCTGCCTGATTTTATAAATTGCTGGTAGAGGGTGCGAATACGTCGGAGAAGAAACCATCTTTTGGCAGATGGCGTTCACTGGTGAAATCATGGTAAGCAGCTTTTACCATGACAGGAGAGCCACAGGCGTATACCTGATAATCTGCTAAAGTATGGAAATCCTGCAATACAGCTTGATGTACCAATCCAGTTCTTCCTGTCCAGAGATCGACAGGTAACGGATCGGATAATACCGGAACAAAAGTAAAGTTATCGTGCTGCTGTTGCCAGTGTTTTGCTAAATCAGCCAGATATAGATCTGCTCTGGTACGAACGCCCCAATAAAGCGTCATGGCTCTTTTGCAGGCGCGACTGCTTTCCTGATAAAAAGTATGCTCAAGAATACTCTTGATCGGTGCAATTCCCGTGCCGCTGGCGATAAAGATGATCGGAGTGTTATCCGGTGTATCACGCAGGAAGAATGATCCAAGAGGGCCCTCAAAGCGTAGAATATCCTTAACTTTCATATGATTAAATACATGTTCTGCAAATACACCACCAGGGTAATTGCGCGCGTGCAGTTGCAGGAACTCATCGTCATGAGGCGCATTTGCAAGGGAAAAGCTTCGCCGTTTTCCATCTTTGAGTAGAATATCGATATATTGACCGGCAATGAATTGCAATCGCTGATTAGTGGGAAGTTTCAGATAAATGATCATGACATCTGGTGCGACGAGTTCTAATCGATGCACGCGGCATGGCAAGGTCTTGATTTCGATATCTTTGGTTGCGCTGATTTCATGACATTCTATAACCAGATCCGTAAGCGGGGCAGCACAACAGAAAAGCGCCTTACCCGCTGATTTCTCCGCTTCCGTTAAAGTGTCTTCACTATGCCGGCCGTAATCTACCGTGCCTTGTATGATTTTTCCTTTGCAGATTCCACAGGAGCCATTACGGCATCCATAAGGCAGTGAGAAGCCTTTGCGTAAAGCCGCTTCAAGAATTGTCTCGCTGGATTCTACGGTTAGAACATGCCCGCTGGGCTTAATGATGATTTGATGCGACATTGAGTGGCAGACAAATTAGAATACAATGATTAGAAATAAAGTAGCGTATATGAAAAAAACACTGTTAATTGTTGGCTGTGGTGATATTGCCCTACGTACAGCACCATTATTACAAACACATTACCGAATTCTCGGTCTATATCGTAATCTCAATAGCTCTAGTCAATTACGTGCACACGGCATCATCCCAATTTATGGAAATCTTGATCTCCCAAGAAGTCTTGAGAAACTCGCAGGAATTGCACAACTTATACTCCATCTGGCCCCTCCACCTAATCAGGGTTTGCGTGACCAACGTACAGCGCATCTTCTGTCTGCACTGACCAGGCAGACCAAAACACATCCTATCATTCTACCACAACGGCTTATCTATATCAGTACCAGCGGGGTATATGGGGATTGTAATGGCGCATGGATAGATGAAACGCAACCGGTCAAACCTGATAATGAGCGTGCAATACGCCGCGTTGATGCAGAGAGACAGATACGCAATTGGGGAATACGCAATCGTATCGGTACATCTATTCTGCGCGTACCCGGCATTTATGCATCAAACCGTCTGCCGTTAAACCGGCTTCGTGAAGGACATCCAACACTGATGGCGGCTGAAGATAGTTATACGAACCATATTCATGCAGACGATCTGGCGCGAATAATCTATGCGGCTTTGCATCATGCAAAGCCGGGACGGCTTTATCATACCAGTGATGACTCCCAGTTAAAGATGGGAGAGTATTTTGATTTGGTTGCCGACCAATTTGGCTTGCCACATCCTCCCCGTATTTCCCGTGAGCAGGCTGATCAGCTTATATCCCCAGGTATGCTTTCTTTTATGCGAGAATCCAGGCGACTCAGGAATGTGCGCATGAAAAAAGAATTGCATGTGACTTTGCGCTATCCAACTGTTTCAGAAGGTATCAAAGCGGCACAATCAGTTGCTTGAAGAACAACTCATCCGGTAGCACTGCTGTGCAGTAAGGGAAACCGCGTGTACTTTTTCTAAGTAAGAAAAAGTAATGCCAGGCCTATGCCACCAGCGGTCATAAGCAAACCTGAGATACATTGCCTTGCCAGCAGAGAATTGCCAATGAAGAACAGGAGTCCCAGTTTAAATCCAATATTGGAAAGTATGCCGAGAGAGATGGCTGTTACTGTTTCGGTTGCCTCCAGTTTGCCCATTTCATATAAACGCAGACTGGATAATGTAATGGCGTCGACATCTGTCAGACCGGAGATCAGGGCAATCGCATATAATCCGCTACTGCCGACAGTATCCGATAGCCATGCGGCAAGAAACAGAACGATGCCATAGACTAATCCGAACACTGCCGCTGTGCGAATTTCGGTTGGATTCCTGATCTCTGGTATGGGCAGTTCATTCTGTAGATTTAACTGATACCACCAGTAGGCAGCGATGCCTGACCCAAGCAGAAAACCGCTGCCTAAAATAGGTAACAACAGCGGCAATATTGCAGGAGAAGCGACGGCGCTGATGATGGCTAAACGGATCAGCACGGTTAAATTGGCAATCAGGATGACTACGACAGCAAGCGGTATGAAGCTCTGGTTTTCAACGCTGCGACGGGCATACACCAACGTCGTAGCGGTGCTGGAAACCAGTCCGCCAAATAAGCCCAGCACCGCGCTGTGTCGCTGGCCGATGAGCTGAAGCGCTACATAACCCGCCAGACTGACGCCCGAGATCAATACCACCATGAGCCAGATCTGATAAGGGTTGATTGCTTCATAAGGTCCATAGTTCCTATCCGGCAGTATGGGGAGAATTATGAAGGTCAGTACGGCAAACTGAAGGATGGATATTAAATCACGCGAGCTCAGCTTCTGGGTAATGCCGTGCAGTTCTGTTTTGAAGTACAGTAATACCGTGGTGATAATAGCCAGCATGATAGCCAGCGTGTCATGTCCATACCAGACAGCGGCACCCAACCCATAACAGACAAGAATGGCGGCGACAGTGGTTGTGCCCGGGTCTGCACTGTCATCTTTTGCCCGGAAATAAGCTGCAATCGTCATGGTACCGACAATAAGCAAACCACCTAACAGCAACCAGGGTGTGTTAGCTTCTTCTGACAACAGGGCAGCCAACGTGCCAAAAAGCGCAACCAGCGCAAAAGTTCGTAATCCTGCACGAGAGCCTGGGTTGCGCTCGCGTTCCAACCCAATTAATAAACCAATGGCAAGACTGGTTACAAAATGAGGGAGTGCAGAAAGTTCTCCATTCAGCATGAAATCAGTGTTCATCATTTTCTATCAAGTTATCCGCTTGAGACCAATGTTGAAGCAGGAATTGCAAGGTGGATTTTCCATTATATTCATTGATCTGTAATTGATAAACGGCATCAATGAAATCAGGTAGCGGATCATTATGAAAAAACAAAATACCATCATAAGTAATATGTTCTTTTTGACCAGTTTGATTTTTGATATCGGGATCCAGTTTTTTCAATTTTAGCTTTAAGTGTTTCTCACCGACTATACGCTGGTTTTCTACATAAAATCGTGCATTGAAGGTGGGTTGAGGAAAACCTTGTCCCCACACCTGCTGAGTGAGATATTCCGCCAGTTCCATGTTGATCTCGGAAGATTCCAGATCACCATCCGTTTCGATAACACGCGTCAGGTCGGTTGGTGTTAGCAGCGTTTGCGCCACTTGCTCAAACACATCACAGAATTTTTCAAAATGATGGGTGCTGATCGTTAATCCGGCAGCAGCTGCATGGCCGCCAAACTTAAGTATGAGTTCAGGATGACGTTTGGCTACAAGATCCAATGCGTCACGCAAGTGAAAGCCATTGATGGATCGACCGGAGCCTTTCAGCTCATTCTCATTGCCAGGGGCAAAGATGATGACCGGACGATGGTATTTATCCTTGATGCGTGAAGCCAGAATGCCAATAACGCCCTGGTGCCAGTGATGATCGAACAGACAGATACTGTAAGCCGTCTGGATTTCTGGTTGTCTGGCTTTCAGCAGGCCTTCCAGCTTGAGTAACGCACTTTCCTGCATGGTGGATTCGATTTCACGGCGTTGCCGATTCAGTTCATCCAGCTGTCTGGCGATTTGCAGTGCACGAGCTTCATTATCAGTGATCAGGCATTCGATGCCCAGCGACATATCATCCAGTCGCCCGGCTGCATTCAGCCGTGGGCCCAGCATGAAACCCAGATCATACGTGGATATTTGCTGACAATCCCGTCGTGCCACTTGCAGCAGTGCATTAATGCCCGCACAGCCATGTCCTTTTCGGATACGCTGTAAGCCCTGTTGCACCAGAATGCGGTTGTTGTTATCCAGTTTGACGACATCTGCAACGGTTCCTAGTGCGACCAGATCGAGGAAGCTGGCAAGATTGGGTTCCTGTCCGGTCGCTGTGAATCTGCCGCGTTGACGTAATTCAGCCCGCAGTGCCAGCATCAGGTAGAAAATAACGCCGACGCCTGCAATACTTTTGCTGGGAAAAGGGCAATCCGGTTGATTGGGATTAATAATGGCGACTGCGGCGGGCAGTTCATTACCAGGCAGGTGGTGGTCTGTCACCAATACCTGCATACCGAGTCGATTGGCTTCAGATACGCCTTCCACGCTGGCGATACCATTGTCAACAGTAATCAGAATGTCAGGCTGTTTGGAGGTATACGCAAGCTGTACGATTTCAGGGGTTAATCCATAACCGAATTCAAAGCGGTTCGGCACCAGATAGTCAACGATTGCACCAAATTTTCGTAAAATCCGGATACCGACAGCACATGCGGTGGCGCCATCAGAGTCATAATCCGCTACAATCAACAAGTGCTTTTTTGCCTCGATGGCATCAGCAAGCAGGGTGGCTGCCAAGGTAATATTCTTGAATTGCGCGAAGGGAATTAAGTGGGTTAATTCTGTTTCAAGCTGTTTTGCATTTTCAATACCCCTTGCTGCGTAAATACGAGCAAGTACCTGAGACAGGCCACTTTGATTGAGTGTTATGACAGTCTGTGGGTCGTAAGAACGTGCAGTGACTTTAGGCATGTATCAGGCAATCGTTGAGGGGCTATATGCAAGGATTCAGAGGGCTATTCCACTTCGATATTCGAAGTTTCCGGGACTTTCTCAACCCTCAGCATATGCAACCGGCGGCTATCTGCCTGTTGTACGGTGAATTTGAAATTGTCGATTACAACGGATTCATGCCGGTTGGGCAGCCGGCCAAATTTATTGAGTACAAGACCACCGATGGTGTCATAGTCATCGTTGCTGAAATTTGCTCCGATCACTTCGTTAAAATCATCAATTCCTGTGATGGCTTTGACACGATAGTGTCCTTCCGATTCTAAAATGATATTGTCTTCATCTTCATCAAAATCATATTCATCTTCAATTTCTCCCACAATTTGTTCCAGTACATCTTCAATGGTTAACAAACCGGCTACACCGCCGTATTCATTGACAACAATGGCAATATGATTGCGATTGCTGCGGAAGTCCTTAAGCAGGATATTGAGTCGTTTGGATTCTGGAATGAATACTGCCGGGCGTAACATGTCACGGATATTGAATTCTTCTTCACGGGCGTAATAGCGCAGTAAATCTTTTGCCAGCAGAATGCCGATGATGTTGTCCTCACTGCCCTCGGTAACGGGAAAACGGGAGTGCGCTGTTTCAATGACAAAGGGAATGAATTTGTCAGGTGTTTCACTGATGTCAACAACATCCATTTGCGAGCGTGGCACCATGATGTCGCGCGCCTGCATTTCAGATACCTGCATGACACCTTCGATCATGCTGAGCGCATCGGAATCCAGTAAATTATTTTCAAAAGCAGAATGTAGTACGGTAATCAGTTGTTCTCGGTCTTCTGGCTTGCGTATCAGCAAAGCGCCTAATCGTTCAAGCCAGCCGCTTTTAGTTGAGGGGTCATCCATGATGTATTATCGAAATGAGAAGTTGTTTAAAAGAAAAATAAGCTGTAAGTTTATTGCGTCGCATGATCAATGGGGTGGTATGGTTTCACATTCCTTGTAGGGATCATCATAGCCAAGCCGGGACAGAATCTGCGTTTCAAGTTGCTCCATAATATCGGCTTCAACCTCTTCATTATGATCATACCCTTGCAGATGTAAAATACCATGAACCGTGAGATGGGCGTAATGTGCCAGCAGATTTTTATGCTGCTGCTGTGCTTCGTTGCGCACAATGGCAGCACACAGCACGATATCACCGGTTAAAGGCTGTGTGTCGTCATAAACAAAAGTGAGCACATTGGTCGCATAATTTTTTTTACGAAAATGACTGTTAAGCTCGCATCCTTCCGGTTCATCGACAATCCGCAAAACAATCTCGGCATCCTGCGTGAGTGCAGCTTTAACCCATCGTCGGAATTGTGACCGTGTGGGTATGTCAGTGCTGCTGGTTGCGTATTGTACGATTAGTTTAAATGATCTCTCCATGCGGCGATTACTTCAGGATGATTGCTTCTGTTGGTCATATTTCTCGTATGCATTCACAATGCGTTGTACTAAAGGATGTCTGACGACATCTTCCGATTGGAAATGGGTAAAGGCAATGCCGCGTATATCCTTGAGTACTTGCTTGGCCTCTACCAGTCCGCTTTTCTGGTGTTTGGGTAAATCAATCTG
>JBBTCY010000192.1:0-1473 GCA_038043005.1 Pseudomonadota bacterium | reverse complement strand
CCAAATAAAGGGGCAGGTCTAATTATGAGTGCAACCCTGGTGCCACCGATTGCTGCGGTTGCTCGCGCGGATCCAACTGATCGCTTGAACGACTATCTTGATGCATTGCGTTACTATCTTGATTTGCCGAATACGGCGATTGATCGTATTTTGTTTGTCGATAATTCTGATAGTGACCTTACTCCACTGGCTGATTTGGTGAATCGGTTTCCTCATGATAAGGATGTCGAGCTGATCAGTTTTGCAGGGAATGATCATCCCTATCAACGTGGCAAGGCTTATGGAGAATTCAAACTGATGGATTACGGACTGGCCAGCACCACGCTTTTTGGCGCTGACGATATTATCTGGAAAATTACGGGTCGTTTGAAATTCCTTAACCTTCCAGAGATGACAAGATATTGTCAGTATCTCTCATTTGATATGATGTGTGATCTGCATAATGTGCCTTGGGTGGGTTCTGGAAAGTGGCATAACTATCACAACATGGATTTGCGAGTCTTTGCATTTCGTATGCATGCTTACGACATAATATTGCGAGATCAATGGCGTGCCCATGAGAATGGCTTCGACGCAGAATTCATGTATCATTTGATGCGAAAAGAGTATCGGAATTTGTGTATTCTCCCGCGTTTTCCTTTACAAATGCAGTTGCAAGGTATTAGCGGAAGGCATCAGAAGGATTACCAATCAGGTTCACAACGCTTAAAGAATACCGTGCGCAGCGTGGCCCGTCGAGTTGCTCCATGGTTATGGCTATGATAAAGCTCAATCCCAGATTGTTACGCTGTTTAAGCGTATGGTGACTGTTTAATAACAAAAAATACGAAAAAATATATGAGCTTACTGGTGCAGTAGATTCGTCTCATATCTGACAAGCTCCTGATCCTGACTACTAACACGTTATGGTAATGTCATGAAGAAATGTGTTCTGATGATCGCTTATCATTTTCCGCCTTTGCAGGGTAGCAGCGGCATTCAGAGAACGTTAAAGTTTTCCAAGTATTTACCTGAATTGGGCTGGAATCCGATTATTTTAAGCGCTCATCCAAGAGCATATCTCAAAACGAATAATGATTTGCTTACTGAATTCCAAGACAAGGATTCGATATACCGGGCTTTTGCATTAGATACTTCAAAACACTTATCATGTATGAAACGTTATCCACGAGTGCTGGCTGTGCCGGATCGCTGGGTTTCCTGGTGGCTTGGGGCTGTTCCACTTGGTTTATATTTGATCAGGAAATATAAACCGGATGTAATCTGGTCGACTTATCCGATCGCAACAGCCCATTTAATTGGGCTAAGCTTGCATCGGATGACAGGGGTACCCTGGGTGGCAGATTTCAGGGATCCTATGGTTGAAGAGGGCTATCCGTCAGATCCACTTGTCAATCGATCTTATCAATGGATTGAAAAGGAAACAATTGCTCATTGCACGCGAGCAGTTTTTACGACTACGGGAACATGTAA
>JBBTCY010000191.1:5762-21760 GCA_038043005.1 Pseudomonadota bacterium | reverse complement strand
GCCCGCGATGCGTAATTATTTTGACTTGCAGGATTGCCTGCAGGAAGTGTATCTGGCCGGAACCGGTGTCACGAATCCGCAGATTCCCAACGATATTGAGCTGCCATTGCTGCTGGATAAGGTTTATCCAGTAAGCGAAGTGGTGCACATCGATTACTTTCTCCCCGGTTGTCCGCCTTCCGCAGATGAATTCCTGCAAATACTGGAACCGCTATTAGCCGGGCAAAAATCAGTGTTTTCCAAATCCCATTTGCATTACGACTAAACTAAAAAATATGGAACCCGATCATCCATCACCCCCTGCCACTCGACGTATTGCCATCGACCCAATTACCCGGATCGAAGGACATGGCAAGATCACACTGCTGCTGGATGCGGACAATCATATCCAGGAAGCACGGCTGCATATTGTTGAATTTCGTGGTTTTGAAAAGTTTATCCAAGGTCGTCCCTACTGGGAAGTACCGTTCTTTGTGCAACGGCTGTGCGGTATCTGCCCAGTCAGCCACCAATTAGCAGCAGCAAAAGCCGTGGATCAAATTGCGGGTGTGCGGCAACTCACGCCAACGGCAACCAAACTGCGTCGTTTACTGCATTTTGGTCAGATCCTGCAATCGCACGCCTTACATTTTTTCCATCTCTCTTCTCCCGATTTCCTGTTTGGCTTTGGCAGTGATCCGGCGCAACGCAATATCGCCGGTGTTCTGGAGAAATACCCCGAGATCGCGCTAAAAGGTGTCAAACTGCGTAAATACGGCCAGCAAATCATTCAGGCGATTACCGGCAAACGCATCCACGGCACTGGCACTGTGCCGGGCGGCATGAACAAACCGCTGAGCATCGCCGAACGTGACGCCTTGCTGGCCGATATCACCGATATCCTGCAATGGAGTCAGGAAGCGCTTACTTTGAACGAACAGATCCACATCATGCACCCGGAGCACCATGACTTCGCCACCTTGCCCAGCAACTATCTCAGCATGACCGGAGCAAATGGAGAACTTGAGTTTTATCACGGTGGTTTGCGTGCACGTTATGCCGATGGCACCGGCATTTTTGACCAGTTTGATTACGGCGATTATCAGCAGATTTTAAGAGAAGAGGTACGTCCGTGGAGTTACATGAAATTTCCCTATTTATCTGCATTGGGTATTGAACAAGGCTGGTACCGTGTAGGCCCGCTCGCTCGTGTCAATAATTGTGACACGATTTCAACCCCGCTGGCAGAAGCGGCGCGTCAGCGCTTTAAGACATTCGGTCAGGGTAAATTCGTACACGATACCCTTGCGTATCACTGGGCGCGCATGATTGAAGCATTGCATTGCGCGGAATCTATTCATGCACTATTGCATGATCCAGAAATTGTCGGTACAGAATTAATGATTGAGAAAGGGGAACGGCAATCACAAGGAATCGGTGTAATTGAAGCGCCTCGCGGCACCTTGTTTCATGATTATCAGGTGAATGAAGAAGGATTAGTGACGAAAGCGAATCTGATTGTCTCAACCACCAGCAACAATCAGGCAATGAATGAATCCGTGCGTTCAGTTGCCAATCAGTACCTGGATGGCCAGAAAATCACCGAGGCGTTGCTGAATCATCTCGAAATTGCTGTGCGCGCGTATGATCCCTGTCTTTCCTGTGCAACACATGCCTTGGGAAAAATGCCCTTGCAGATCACATTACTGGCGACTGATGGAACAGTCGTGGATCAATTAACCAAAGGGTCGGATGGCAAGATCCATCGATAAAAATCCAAATATTCATTTGTGCATCCACCACCATAATAGCAGCGATAATACAATCGAGACCAGAAAACCCGTCATCACTGGAAAATAGAAACTGAAATTTTCACGTTCGATATAAATATCACCTGGTAAGCGGCCCCACGGTAATTTCGATAGCAAAGGCCACGCCAACCCTAATAACAGGAGTATCACACCTAATGTGATAAATAACTGTTGCATATCTTTTTATAACACAGACATAGCGTTAAATTCATTTACCCTCTGAATCATTACCCAACCCAGAAAAAAATCTTCACTTACCAGTGCGTAAAAATCCATTGTCCGCTCCCGCCTCCCAATAATCTCCGCACAAACTAAAAAAGCGCTTTAAACTTTTTCAGCAACTTTTCAAATTACACACCATTTTACCATCTTGTTTGCATTGACCCATTATTCTCTTAGGTGTTAAAGTTGTGCCCATGTGGTGGCTAGGGTTTTTATTGGTATCTCATGTTTATATCTTTTTCATAATCTTTAGGGGGAGGGCTGAAACAATGAAATATAAATCAGTGCGCAGGAACCGGATGATGTTTGCCGTAGCAGGGGGAGCACTGCTTGTTGGCATGCATACTGCCGATACTCATGCGAACAAGTTAACAACATTCTTTCAGAACAGCGGAATCAAGGCAGGGGGCTGGGTTCATGGCGGCGCTACTTTAAATCCAAGCCAGACGGATGGTTTTAATGGCCCGGTCACCTTTGCCGATCAGGCCAATCGATTCCAGCTGAACCAGTTCAATATATTTCTGCAACGCGCTGTCAAAACAGAAGGAAAAGGATGGGATGTTGGTTTTCGCGCTGATTTTATGTTTGGTACGGATGCTATTTTCACCCAAGCTTATGGTAACCCGGCATTCGATGTTAACAGTGGCGCTCCCCTGAAAAACAGAGGCGATTGGGATCTGGATGTTTGCTGTAATTCGAGTCGAACCTATGGTATTGCGTTCCCACAGGCCTTTGTCGAAGTCTATGCACCTATTGCTAACGGCCTGAACGTAAAAGTCGGCCATTTCTATACTCCAATTGGTTATGAGACTGTTCCAGCACCCAGCAACTTCTTCTATACCCATGCCTACACCATGCAGTATGGTGAGCCTTTCACACATACCGGTATATTGAATAATTACACCATTAACAAGAATTGGTCGGCGATGGGCGGCGCTCTCACGGGCAGTGGCACCGGCGGCTGGGATGGTAATTTCAATAGACAGATGGGTAACTGGGGTGGTATCGGTGGTGTAACCTGGACCAGTGATGACAAGAAAACCTCACTTAATGTCAGTGGTACCGGTAGCTCAGCGTCAACACGGAGCAATAACTTCTGGGGCATGTACAGCATCGTGTTTAAACACATGATTACCGACAAAACACACTTTATTCTGCAGCATGATCACGGCTTTGCCGACGGCGTTCTGCTAAATAATCTTAAACATAGCAATGTCGTCAAAGATGCGCAATGGCTTGGTGTCAACATGCATATGTACTATGACCTCACACCCGATCTCTCAGTGGGATTCCGTGGCGAGTGGTTCCGTGACAGCGATGGTTTCCGCGTCTGGTCTCCTGGCCGAGTTTCTGCTGCAACCAACTATATGGGAAGCAGCTATGCACTGGGCGGTTCAACACAACTGGCTGCCAGCACGCCGGCTGATTATTATGCAGCCACCGTGGGTGTAAACTGGAAAGCAGCCAAGACATTGAATCTTGACTGGAAAGGATTACGCGCGCTGAATATCCGCCCGAATATCCGGTATGACAGTGCGGATGCCCTGCATACTGCGGCTTATCGACCATTTGGTGGTCACAAGGATCAGGTCCTGTTCTCACTGGACGCAATTATTCCTTTCTAATTTCATTCATTGCAACCAATAAATCTTCATAGCAGATGAACCTCCATAGCCATGTGCCTTCGGGTACATGGCTTATTTTTACAGGGATTCATCAGAAACCTTCACTGTAAATCTTACTTCCTGTACTGTCTTAATGCCTGCAACAAATCGCTCATGTCAGCCGCAATTGCGGATTCCCATTGTATGATCTGCTGACTCTGCGGGTGGGCCAGTGATAATTTCTGTGCATGCAAGGCCTGCCTGGGAAAATCAGCGAGCAATTGCCCGATTTCAACCTTTATTTTTTTGGGCTTCCCACCATAAACCGGATCACCAACCAGCGGATAGCCGATTGAATTCATGTGAACACGTATTTGATGGGTACGGCCGGTCTCAAGCCGGCAGCACAACAGCGTACACCCCTCAAACAATTCAATTGCCTGGTAATGAGTCCGCGCAGGCTTGCCATCCTGCGCAATCGCCATTTTTGTCCGTTGTGTCGAATGACGCCCGATGGGTGCGTCCACATACCCGCTTTGCAATACCTCCCCTAGGACAACCGCCAGATATTCGCGTTTAACAGTATGTTGCTGCAATTGACGCACCAGGCTGGTTTGCGCTTCGATTGTTTTTGCAACAACGAGCAGTCCACTGGTATTTTTATCCAGACGATGCACGATACCCGCACGCGGTATATTTTCCAGTTGCGGGGCGTAATGCAACAGCGCATTTAATAACGTACCTTCCCAGTTACCGTTTCCCGGATGCACGACCAATCCTGCCGGCTTATTGATTACAATGAGCACATCATCTTCATACCGGACATCCAATGCAATATCCTGTGCGATATAAGCGGATTCTGCTGGAATATTTTGTGGCACCACCTGAATATGTTCATTTCCCCACACTTTCTGCTTCACGGTGGCCACATGACCATCGAGCCTTACCTGCTCCGCTGTGATCCATGCCTGCAGGCGGCTACGCGACCAATGCGGCAGTAGCCTTGCCAGTGCCTGATCAAGGCGCAAGCCAGCACACCCGGCAGGAATGATCAGATCAACGGTATCATTCGTTTCGGCGCATACTTGTAACGATGTCTTTACGCTATAATTGCCGGATACATCCTTGTTTTTCACGGAATTCGTCATGTTGCGTAGTTTAACTTTAATTCTGTTTTTCTGGTTATCTGCATGTGGTTTGTTTCCTGACCGTAAAGATGACAACACAGACTGGTCTGCCAGCAAATTCTATTCTGAAGCAAAAGAGAAAATGAATTCAGGTAGTTATGCCGCTGCTATCAAGCTGTTTGAAACCTTGGAAGCACGGTACCCTTATGGCCGGTATGCCCAACAGGCACAACTGGAAACAGCCTATGCGCACTACAAGGAACAGGAACAGGCTTCCGCGATTGCTGCAGCTGACCGGTTTATCAAATTGCATCCCAATCACACCAATGTTGATTATGCGTACTACATCAAGGGGCTGGCAAATTTTAATGATAACTGGGGAATGCTGGGTTTCCTGATGCACGGTATCCTGAAACAGGACATGAGCGAGCGTGATTCAAAGGCTTCCCGCGAATCATTTGAGAATTTCAAGGAACTCGTGACACGCTTCCCGGACAGTAAATATGCGCCGGATTCAAGACAGCGCATGGCCTATCTGATTAATGTCGTTGCCATGAGCGAGATCCATGCAGCGCGTTATTACATGAAACGCAAAGCCTATGTGGCCGCAGCCAATCGTGCGCAATTTGCCATCAAGGAATACCCCAGGACGCCATCGACAGAGGAAGCCTTATACATTCTGGTAAAAGCATATGAAGCACTTGAAATGTATGATCTACGGGATGATGCCGAGCGAGTTCTAAGGATGAATTTTCCGAACAGCCTTTTCCTTCAGGAGCTTCCGGAAGTCGGCAAGGAACCGTGGTGGAAGATATGGTAGCCTGCAAATCACCGCTGCCTGGACAGCTATGCGCTGTCATGACACGCTACATTAACTGTCCTGCAAATAAACAGCCAGCACATCACACCTGGCATGATCCAGAATACTCATTGCGGTTGAAGAACCCATCAGCATGGCGATCCCATGTCGCCCATGTGAGCCAGCCACGATCAAGTCAACTTGTTCACGGATTGCAATTTGCACAATTTCCTGTTGAGGCTGCCCCCAGACTAACCAGCGACGTGCCGGCTCAATATCAAATTGCGCACTGATCTGCTTTAATTTATTTTTTTCAGCTTCAAGCAATTCATCGAAGGAATCGGTATCCAGTGCAATCACTGTACCATAAGGCGTATCAGGCATGGGAATATTATCCAGAACATGAATAATATTCAAATGAGCATCAAACTGATCAGCAAGATGCTTCGCCTGTTGTGCAACATAACTGCCATGCTCAGAGAAATCAACGGCCAATAAAATATTCTGATAATTCCGCATAATTTTTCCAGTGTGCTAATCAGCCATAAAACCAGTCAATCGAAAATAGCGCGCGCCGCTATTGAGCTACCGCCAAATCAGAGATTACAGGCTGCACCACTGCAATGAATAATATCTTCGCGGAAACAACTATGTCGATTATACAACGACAGTAAATTTCAGTCGTTCTTTTCCTGATCCATTTACTTTAATGCAGTATCAACATTTGCGGGACTATCAGATTGAGCATCTGATACAGCAGTTTCGTCAGAAGGAAACTGGACTTGTGGAAAAATGACCGTAAAAGCCGTACCGACGGAAGGCTCACTATTCACTTTGATTTGCAGCTTATTATTTCTAGCTGCGATCTTAACAATAGATAAACCAATACCGCTGGAAGCCTTATTGTGTCGTGCGGCTCTGGGAGAGTAGAAATATTCATTAAATATATTTGGCAGATCGTTGCTTTCTATGCCAATACCATGATCGGCAATAGTAATACTCGCGCCATGATTGAGCCGATCTAATTCTGATGTGATCTCAACAGTTGACCCATCATGAGAATAAGTAATCGCATTTGAAATAATATTTTCCAGCAGGATTTCCAGTTGATCAGGAATACCCTGATAGATAAAGTTACTGATCGACACATTCAGCGAGACTTGTTTGGAGTTGGCAACAGGTGTCAACTTATCGATACACTTTTGCAGTGTTTTCTCGAGATCGATCGATTCCGCACCTGCTGTGTTAAGACAGGTTGTTTTTAAGCGTTCGAGCCGAAGCAGATCCAGAATAAGACTCGACATATTCTGTGCACGCCCATCGATTTTCTCAAGTGAATCTTTTATCTCCGCAGAGGATTCCCCCAAATACCCTCCCCGGATCAGATTGATCTGACTCCGAATAGCATCCAGAGGCGATTTGAGTTGATGTGTAATCAGCAATGCGTACTGATCCTTTTCTACCTGCGCTTGATTGATCTGTCTGTGGGCATCCATAAGATGGTGCTCGTGGGCACGAACCACCAGAGAAAGTCTTGAGACGACATACCAGACTATAAAAAACAACATATCCAGCGCAACCATCCACAACAACACACTATTCCCACGGGCATTCTCAGCGGATAACGTATCGATGAGAATTGATGGCGGTACCGGAACCAACGTAAAGTTCTCAATAAACAACACCAGACTGTCCATGACACAAACCAGTATCGTTACATACAGACTTTCCCGCGTAGAAAAAAAGATACAGGCAAGTGCAATATGCAGTACATAGAAGAAGGAAACAGGGGTAGTCGTACTCCCGATATAATGCACGACAACAGACAGACAGATTAAATCGACAATAATCTGCACCCACAGATTGATCGAAGGTGAGTTATATTGACTTTGTGGACAATAATCCAGCGCATAAATGCAGGCAACATTTGTTAAGCTCAACACCACCGTGATTGTGATGGGCCAGTTCTGCTGCTCAACAATGCCTAACTCGATCAGCGTATCTGAGGCCAGTAAAACCAGAATCTGGAAAACCACCAACGCGGCAATCAGTGCCCAGCGGAAAATGATAAACCAGCGGATATTGCTAATTAAAACATCATCACTAAGTTTAAGTCCGTCTCCTTTTAGCCCAAGTAACGCGATCTGATTGTTAGAGTCATCCCATGAAAACCTGGTTATTGCCATAATGTTGTTTAATACACGCGCACGGTTAGCGCACTCTCAGACGTTCATTAATCGTTGCCAGCAAACTGACTGGTTCAACAGGTTTCTCCATAATACAGACCCACTCATGCGACCCATCCTCAAAATAAGGTCTGATCATATCACCCAGAGAAGTCAGGAAAATTGTCTGTATCTTTGGGAAACGCTTATGTATGTGTGCATAAGTAGTCAACCCGGAATCCATTGATTCAACCATCACATCGAGGATAGCCAGATCAGGCGGGTCAGTTTCATCCTGCAACGAATTAATAAAATCCTGCATCGAGAGATAACTGTCAACCTCATAGCCATCCTTACACAGGATACGCTCAACAGCTTCCCGAATATCCGAATCATCATCGACATGTGCAATTCTTGGTGCCATATTAAAACTCCTTTCAATATTTATAAATCCCGCAATATTAAGTATTTACTAAATAAATCGTGCTAACTTACTGAGATAATTGTTCATTGGATCATATCCCAGTTTCTGTGAAAAATATGTGAAGTATCAGTACCGATAACGGCATCAAGCATTATTAATTCAGATGGATATCAGACGATACCTGCAAATGAACACCATGGCAGCTTGAAGTGGTACCGCAAAACTGGACAGGTTGTTAAGCTCTGTTATGGACAGTATAGAGGATCATAATCATGAGCAAGAGACGCACACAATATTCCAGAGGATTCAAGGCGAAAGTAGCGTGGCTGCGATACGGAGAGATGAGACTATTCGAAAGCAGCATCCATGATGAAGACGCTGGGCATTATCAGCCCAGCACCAAAGCCCGGAACCAGTATTCCAGCTAAACAACACAAAATATATCCTTACCTACTCAAAGGCAAGGTAATAAACCAACCCAATCAAGTCTGGGCCGCTGATATTACCTATGTACTGATGGAGAAAGGCTTTGGTTATTCTTCCTGCCATCAATGGACTGGCATTCCCGTAAAATGCTGAGCTGGTGCTTATCCAACACGATGGATGCCGATTTCTGCATTCAGGCATTGGAGGCTGCCATTCAAGACCATGACTGTCCACAGATATTCAATACCGATCAGGGTGCTCAGTTCATAAGCCGAAGCATGGATTGCTGTTTTGAAGAATCACGATATCCAGATCAGTATGGATGGAAGGGGGTTGTTACCATGATAATATTTTTGTTGAACGGCTATGGCATACAGTAAAGCATGAACTCTTGTATACCAGCACTTTCAATGACTTAAAGGAGGTAAAGCAGAGTCTGATTCAGTGGTTTGACTGGTACAATCAGGAACGCTTTCATCAAGGTCTTGATAACCAAACTCCCAATGAGGTTTATTATCACTATCAAGAAACTCATCAGGCTGCCTGGGCTTGATTAACTAACAATAGCAGAGCTTAATTCTACTCTCAGGCTTGTACAGTTGCAGGTGGCCACTTCGGTGTTACAACAGATAAAATTACTTAAAAGCAGCGGTGTTTTGCCAGATAAAGCGGTGTCCAGGCGTGCGGAATTTTATGCACAAAATGATAGCGCGCAACATGGTAGCTGGGATCAAACCCGTAAAAATTAAGCTGCATGCGACGGAGTTCTCCATTGCGGTAGGTCTGCAAGGATTTTTGCTGTTCATCCCTGTTCCGTTGCTGAATCTTTTTCTGTAACAGGGCGAAGTAATCGGGGCTATTTGCCAGTGCTTCAGCAAGCTGCTCCATTCTTTTCCTAAAATCCACCAGATTCAATGCGAAACAATCATCAATCAATCCGCTGTCACGCGCTTCCTGAGCGCCGATGGGCAGGCGATTCCGGGTCAATGAAATAACGCTGGATTCACCAACCCGCCGGGGCAGCAGATATGTCCAGTATTCCGAGCCGTACAGGTTACCCATGCTTTTATAATGCGGATTCAGAACAACGCTGTCACGGGCAAAAATATAATCGGCGGCCAGCGATAAAAATACCCCCCCGGCACCGGCATTGCCTTGCAATGCCGCCATCGTGATCTGCCGATCCGTGGTAATGATAGCGAGCACCAGATCATTCATGGCATTGATGTTGCGCCAGGATTCATCAGCAGGACTGGCCGCCTGCTCAATATGATTGAGGTGAATGCCATTGGACCAGAAATCGGACCCGCCCATGAGCACGATCACGCGAACATCACTATGAGTGGCTTGCAGATAGGCTTGCCGCAAACGTTCACACTGTATGGCATCCATTGCACCATTATAAAAAGCAAAGTGCAGGTATCCGACATGATTCCTTTGCTCAAACCAGATATCGCGATACGTTTCGCCTTGATGCAATGAAAAGGAGTCGTGAGGTATTTCTGGAACATCTGTAAGGTGGTCGCGCAATGCCAATGCTGCGGATAACTTGAAGGTAGCTTCAGTGGTACTTTTATGCTTCAAATGACCAATCCATATCGCGCCATCGATTGTGGCACGGCAAATAGCACCATTCCGCCTGGCAATGATGGTGCCCGGCCGCCCCCCTTGCAGCGTGTCTTCAGGATGCGCATCAAACAGGTAATACGGTTCATCATAAAGCGTATCCAGCACGCCCGGAAAACCATCAGCAGCATGGATCTTTTTCAGAATAGTGCGCGATTCATCGCGCTGCCAGTCAATGCGCCGATCCGCTTGTTGAATCGGTGCATGCAATCGACCTCGCACAGCCGGTTGCGAGTAATCCAGTGGCTGTGATTTAAACTCTTCAGACTGGAAACGTGCTACTGCCATCAAAACAGCGGTGGTCGCCGCGTCGACGACTTCATGACGATATACACTGCTTTTTTTGGCCAGCTGCAGTGGAAAAACTTCTGATGCCCATATATCACCGCCATCCATTTCCGCATTGGCCTGCAACACGGTCACGCCCCATTCGCACCGTTCACGCATGATCGCCCAATCCAGCGCAGATGGGCCACGGTCGCCAACAATACCCGGGTGTACAACAAAGCAAGTGTGGTGGCGCCAGATGGATTCCGGAATAGCGCGTTTCAGAAAGGGTGCAATAATCAGTGCGGGTTGAAACAACGCAACAGCCTGGCTGGTTACAGCATCATTGATATCAAACTCGATTGAGATGTCGTGGCCGCATCGCGTCAGCTCGATAAACAGACGTTGCGTCAGACTATTGAACCCATGCGTGAGAAATAGTATTTTCACGGCGACTTGACTAGCAAATACGTGGAAGTTGTTCGCCGCTGAGCCAATCGACCACACGCTTGCCGCCAAATCGGGTTTCCATCTGCACGAAACAGTGAGAGTCCTCAATGACTTCGCCAATAATAGCCGCCTGATTCCCTAGTGGGTGTAAGCGCATCGCAGTCAATAACTGATCGGCATCATCCGGTGCGCACAGAGCAATCAACTTACCCTCATTCGCCACATATAAAGGATCCAGACCCAGGAATTCACAGGCTGCACTGACTTGCTGATGGATCGGCAATTTCTTTTCATACAGCATCATGCCGACGGCAGATTGATGTGCGATCTCATTGAGTGCCGTAGCAACACCGCCACGCGTGGGATCGCGCAACACGTGAATATCCGGGACAGCCGCAATCATCGTTGCCACCAGATCATGCAGTGATGCCGAATCAGATTCAATATGGGTATGAAAAGACAGATTCTCGCGCAACGACATCACTGCGATGCCATGGTCACCCATAGTACCGGACAGCAGTATCTTGTCGCCGGATTTCGCATTCTCACCGGAGATATGAATGCCTTCCGGCACCATGCCGATGCCGGTCGTGGTTATAAACACGCCATCACCACTACCGCGCTCGACCACTTTGGTATCACCGGTAATGATCGGCACGCCCGCCGCCTGTGCCGCTTGCGCCATGGCATCGACTATGCGTTTTAGATCCGCAAGCGGGAAACCCTCTTCCAGAATAAAGCTTGCTGCCAGATAATGCGGTCTGGCGCCTGACATCACCACATCATTGATGGTGCCATGCACGGATAAACTGCCAATATTGCCGCCTGGAAAAAACAGGGGAGTGATCACATGACTGTCAGTCGCGATCACCATGCGCCCGCTGGTGCATGAAAAACATGCCTGATCATTTCGCTGGCGCAAGAAATCATTATCAAATGCCGCCAGAAAAAGTTGATCAATCAATTGCGTCATGGCACGCCCGCCACTGCCATGATTCATTTCAATATGACCATTCTTTAGATCAAGGGGGCGGGTATAACCCCGCTTAACTTTGCCGCCGTGCATCAACTCACCTTGGTGGCGGGATACGCATCACGGAAACGCCCATAGCTGTAGTAGGCTGCACAAGCGCCTTCCGAAGACACCATACAGGAGCCGATGGGATTTTCAGGCGTACATACCGTACCAAATATCTTGCAATCCTGTGGTTGCTTCACACCCCGTAAAATAGCACCACACTCACAGGCTTTGTTGTCTGCTATCGATGTCATGGGTATCTGAAAGCGCTGTTCCGCATCAAAATCGGCATAGCATGATTTGATTTTCAGTGCACTGTAGGGAACCAGGCCAAGGCCGCGCCATTCAAACGTACGGCGCAGCTCAAACACCTCGGCAACCAATAACTGCGCCTTGATATTACCTTCCGGCAGAACCGCACGTGTAAATTCATTTTCGACTTCGGCACGACCTTCATTCAGCTGCCGTATTAGCATTAAAATGGCCTGCATCACATCCAACGGTTCAAAGCCGGCAATGACAACAGGTTTCTGGAATTCTTCAGCGAAATATTCATAGGGTTGACTGCCAATCACCGTTGATACATGGGCAGGACCGATAAAACCATCCAATGACATCAGCCCCAACTGGCGTACTTCGGGCGACTGCAGAATGTGAGAAATGGCTGAAGGGGTCAGGACATGATTGCAGAATATACTGAAGTTGGTTAATCCCAATGCATGCGCTTGCTTGATAGCAACTGCCGTGGGTGGTGTTGTTGTTTCAAAACCGATCGCCAGGAAAACCACCGGGCGTTCTGGATTTCTTTGCGCAATACTCACTGCATCCGCACAGGAATAAACGATACGCACATCCGCACCTTGCGCCTTTATTTTCTGCAAGCTCGTGCCATTGGCAGTCGGAATTCGCAGCATATCCCCATAACTGCACAAAATCAGATGAGGTATCTGTGCCAGTTGAATTGCATATTCGATCCGGCCAACCGGCAAGACACACACCGGACAACCGGGGCCATGGATCATCCGTACATTGTCAGGCAGCAGATCGACAATCCCATACCGCGAAATCGCATGCGTATGACCGCCACAAAATTCCATGAGATGATAGCTGCGGCGTTGATTCACCTCCACCGCAATGTTCGCGGCAATTTTCTGCGCCAGATCTCCATCTCTGAACTCATCAATATATTTCATACGCTATTACGATTGAGATTCATCATTTTCATTGCCTTCATCGTCATTCATGGCAGACATCTCAGAAAACAGCACCAAGGTACGTTCTGCCTCAACTTGATCCAACTTCTGCAATGCGTAGCCAACATGCACAATCACATAATCCCCCGGAACAATATTTTCGACCAGTGCCAGCGAAATTTCCTTACGCACCCCACCCAGATTAACGATCGCATGATCTTCTGTAGTCAACTGTTCAACCTGAGCGGGAATAGCAAGGCACATGGCAAGCTTTTTGAGGGTTTTAAACAAATAATTATGACATAATTAAACGATCTTCATTCTCTATCACTTAAAACGTGCCATTACACTATCTCTGCTCCTTCACCTACCGATTAATTCTATTGATCGGACTGATATTAAGCAGTCCATCCATCCATGCCAATGACGATATCTGGATTGATGTTGATACGACTTCCCACACATTGTCCGTTATTCAAGGCAATGATACAAAAGCAATCTTCAGGAATATCGCCATAGGGCGCTTTGGCACGACCTGGTTTAAACGGACGAAGGATGACAAAACGCCATTGGGTAGTTTCAGGGTTGGCTGGATCAATGAACAGAGCCGGTATTATCGTTTTTTTGGATTGAATTATCCTAATCGCGAAATAGCACAACGGGCTTTTGAAGAAAATCTCATCTCGGAAGAAACTTTACTATCGATTCTGGAAGCAACAAATATGGGAAAAACACCGCCCCAGAATACTCCTTTAGGCGGACACATTGGCATACACGGCATTGGCAGAGGTGATTACAAGGTCCATCAGGAATATCACTGGACAAATGGTTGCGTCGCTTTAACCAACGAGCAGATTGATGAACTTGGCAAGTGGATCAAACCCGGAACTCTGGTCAACATCCGCTAATCCAATACCGATACTTACCAGGCAATCCGGCTTGAATACAAAATGTGTTGTTTTATTGCATATTTAAATCAGAATTTATTAAACAATCTTTGAATTATTTGTAAATTTGTGACAGCGTCCATTTATTTTGCAATAAAAATCAGATAAGATCCCAACGTGTTACTGATACAAGATGCGAAAAGTGTCGGTAGCTAGTTTAGTAGTGGATGTTTATGCGCAATGAATAGAATAAACAGGAGATCGGAATGAAAGAAAATATCAAGCATCCAGTTCGTATGTTAACACTGGCAGCGTTAGCAAGTGCTTTTGTTGGATTATCTGGCTGTGCAACAACAGGTCAGGTTGAAGAGCTGCAAACAAAAATCAATGCTGTTGCTGCTGATGCTGCTGCTGCCAAGTCAGCCGCTGATGCTGCGAACGCTAAAGCTGACAGCGCAATGCGTGTTGCAGAAGAAGCAAACAAACGCTCAATTGACACAGAAACAAAAATTGATCGTATGTTCAAGAAAGCCATGCACAAATAATAGTTAATCTAACTATTAGCAGGCAATAAAAAACCCCTCAACTCGCGAGGGGTTTTTTATTGCCTGTTGTTATGGTGATTCAGTGCGCGAGATCAGAACAGGTATCCCTGTCTTTTCCAGAATCGCCTGTTTCAGGATACGATGATCAATCTGTATATCCGCTGCAATATTCCTGTTTTTATTATGCGATTCCCGCGTCAGAAAATCACTGATCGTTGTCATGACGATTTGCCTGTAATCCGCATATTTCTCTTCCTCTTCCTCCAGCGGCGGATGAAGTTCCACATACAGCGAATCAACCATCCAACCCACCTTGATTGGTTGATTGATAATATGCACTTGAGTTCCTATCGGAATTTTATCGAACAACGCTTCGATATCTTCAGGATACATACGGACACACCCTGCTGAAACACGCATACCGACACCAAATGGCTTCGCCGTCCCATGAATCAGGTAACTGCCCTTGGTAATATTCAATCGCATCGCATGGCGGCCCAATGGATTATCCGGGCCGGGCGGCACCACATCAGGCAGCGGAGGGTCGCCATTAGCAAGCCGGTCATTGCGGATTGACTGTGGCGGCGTCCATGAAGGATCTTTCTTTTTCTCAACTATTTTAGATATGCCCAATGGCGTTAACCAGTCCATTCTGCCGATACCGACAGGATAGGTAATGATCCGCGGTTTTTCACCCTTGACATGCTCAGGAAAATAATAGAGCCGCATCTCGGCTAAATTCAGAACGATGTCTTTTCGCTCAACAGGCGGAATAATATACCGGCTGGGCAATATGACTTCAGCACCATCAGCCGGCAACCACCGGTCCACCTGTGGATTGGCAAGTAGAATCTCAATCTGGCCGATATCATACCGGCGTGCGATATCCAGCAGCGTTTCCTCACGACTTGCCTTGGTTGTCCGTATCTGACCAAACAGATCAATATCGGGCGGCGGCAAAACCCATGATTCGGCATGCGTCAAAGAAACAGCCATCATGTTCACTAGAAAGAAAGCAAATAAAGAAATTCTACGCATAAGATATATCTTGCAAAGTAAGCAAACAATTATGAGAGTCGGAATAATAACTGAAAATTCCGTATTGAAAGCTGTAAAAACAAGGATAAATAGGGGGTTTTAACGAGAATACAACAAAAGTTTATGGAATATAAGGCTATCTATCGACGCATCTCAAGAATTAACAGCGTGAAAGTACATGCCTTGACACGCTGCCCGCATCATTTTCTGCCAGATATTTCTTCAGTGAATTGTCGGTCCCGCTTCCCGGAAAACCGCATCGATCGCCAGCGCATCCAGACGATATTCCCGGTTACAGATGTCATCATTAATAACGACTTCACCAAACTCTTTCAGAATTGAATCCACTTCTTCACGACCCAGTGAGCGTAGCATGGCGTAGATCTTTGCCGGATCCTCATGGCAGCCGTAATGGAC
>JBBTCY010000191.1:2284-5662 GCA_038043005.1 Pseudomonadota bacterium | reverse complement strand
GGCACGATGCTCTGATAGGATTCACGCATGGACGGCATGTCCAGCGTAATCAGCAATTGACCATGACCAAGCAGATCAGACACGGGCTGCGGTTCGATATCTCGTACACATTTCGCCATACCCCGTATATGCAGATTTTCATTGCAGTCAATGACCAGCATGGAAACCGGGCCACTGCCATTCAGTTGCACAGTCAGGCGGCCGATTTGCTTGAGGTTATCGCCCAGAAATAACGTAATCGCACTCATTTCTCCCAGCAATTGGGTCACGGGTTGCGGATAAGCACGACCAGCTGTCATTTGTTGCCAGATGGAATCAAGATGCACCACAGCGCCTCGTATGTCCAGATTCTCCAGAAGAAAGCGTTGTACATAGTTGTTCATTTAAAAATTCCCGATCAATTCATTAATCCCTATTATAAACGATTGTGATGCAGAGCTACCCATGCCTGCCCCAAAGCAATGGCACTGTCATCGGGTTGCATCTGGCGTGCGCTGTATAGTTGCAAGGATTGCACGGACAGCCGTTTGATCAGTCCATGCCGTAACACAGCATTGTGGAAGCACCCGCCACCCAGCGCCAAGTGAATGATAGCGTGCTGGTTGGCCGCTTTTTCCACCCATACAGCTAACCCCTCGATTAAAGTGGCATGAAACAGTGCAGCCGCATAGGAAACATCACATTCTGCATTATGGCAGTCGATTAATGCCGACAATAAGGGCAGGAAATCCAGATCATTTGTTGCAGTGATTCGGTAGCCATCAACCAGCGCAGCAACAGGCCCATGCTGTTCAGCCAGGCGTTGTAACTGTATGGCTGCCTGCGCTTCATGGGATTGAATCGAATTGACTGCCAGCAAACCGGCCGCAGCATCGAACAACCGCCCCATGCTGGAGGTCTGTGGACAATTAAGATTCCTGGCAAGCATGTTTGCCACAGTTTCAGCAGCAGGTTGATCAGCAAAACGGATCGGGATTTCATCACTGCGATTTAATTTCACCAATGCAGCGGCAGCCATACGCCAGGGTTCCTGTGCAGCGCGGTCCCCTCCTGGCAAAGCCAGGGTGGCAAGATGACCAAGACGATGACAATGTTCACCATTCACCCGTAACAATTCACCTCCCCAGGGTGTACCATCTGTTCCTAATCCAATACCATCCAATGCCAGCCCCAACACCGGTTGAGTCAGTTGATGCTCGGCACAGACGGCTGCAATATGCGCGTGATGATGCTGCACACCCAGAACCGGAATATGGTGCTGCATCGCATAGGCTTGGGCAAACTGCGTACTGTAAAAATCCGGATGCAGATCGTGCGTGACGATTTCAGGTTGAATCGAAAAATCCTGACACAATCGATGCACGGTTTCATCCAGTCGATGCCGGGCATCTGCCGTAGCCAGATCACCGATGAGCGGGGAAACATACGCTCTGTTTTCCTGCGTCAAACACAGTGTATTTTTCAACCAGGCGCCACACGCCAGCACAGCAGGCCCACTGATTGCCAATGGGATAAGCGTGTAATCTGATTTAGCCAAGCGCCGGATCTGCTGATTTCAGAGACTGCCTTGCAGCCGCAGCACGGCGACACTCCATTTCAATCCAGTCAATCCATGCCGACATGCCAGCACCTTGCGTCGCTGAAATCTGAATCACTGGTAATGCGGGATTAATGCGGTGCGCATAACCAATGGTCAAGTCAACATCGAAAGTCAGATGTGGCAGTAAATCGCATTTATTGAGCAACATCATATCCGCTGCCCGGAACATATCGGGGTATTTAAGCGGCTTGTCTTCCCCTTCGGTGACGGACAGGATAACCACCTTATGTGCCTCGCCCAGATCAAAACCGGATGGGCAAACCAGATTGCCGACATTTTCAATGCATAGCAGACTGTCATCCTGTAGCGGCAATTGTTGCATGGCGCATCCCACCATGTGCGCATCCAGATGACATCCTTTGCCGGTATTGATCTGCACGGCCGGCACTCCGGTGGCACGGATACGTGCCGCATCGTGATCGGTTTGCTGGTCGCCTTCAATCACGGCAATGGATAGTTTTCCACTCAACATCCGTAGGGTTTCTACCAGCAAGGTTGTCTTGCCGGAACCGGGACTGGAAACCAGATTCAGGGCGAAAATGCCATGCTCGGCAAGGTAATGGCGGTTTTCATCGGCATACCGGTTATTCTTCGCCAGAATATCCTGTTCGATTCTGACTATTCTTTCCTGACTTATCCCGGGTGCATGCGTGCCTGCAATGCCGGTTCCGAAGTGGATGGTTTCTGTCGCATGATCCCTATCAACCAATTCCGGGCTGTGGTCGTGCGCTTGTGACTGCGTGAGCGGACGATAGCTCAGCGACCCATCCGAATGACGATACGTCCGGATTGATTTACCATTGAACCGCGTTTGACCAACACCACATCCACACGTTGTACACATAGCCAGCCTCTTTTATTCCACTTCAAGCTCTTTAATTCTCATCTCTGCACCTTGAATCATTTGCAATACAATGTTGCCACAATCAGGGCAGGCTTCGTAATACGATGCGACCGAAACTGTTTGATGGCACCGCATACACAAAGCCTGTCCTGCAATGTCGATGATTTCCAACCTAGCCTGCCGGGCGATACTGTCCTGCGCGACCACATCAAAACAGAAACGCAGCGATTCTTTCTCTACACAGGCCAGTTGTCCGATTTCCAGCCATACTGTTTTGACATGGGTGAATTGTTGCTCCCGCGCAGCATCATCAATCAGTTGTACGATGTTCTCAGCCAGCGACATTTCATGCATGATTCACCATATCCGTCAGTGAATCAGTAAAAACCCACCGTAGCAGGCTATCATGATACCGCCAAAGCGCGTCCAACCGGTACTCTCAAAACGTCGCGCCGTGAGGGCGAGACCAATGCCGGATAAATGCAGCAGCAGGGTAGCCAGCATGAATCCCGCCACGTACGAGACAATCGAAATATCGTGCGGCATTTCACTGCCGTGCGCATAGCCATGACTGAGTGCAAACAATCCAACCAGTACAATACTGACAGTGAGTGGCAAATGTTTGCGACAGGCAATCAGCATACCGAGCACCACCAGTGACAGCAGAATGCCATATTCAGCAAAAACCAGTGGAAGCGTAACGATTCCCAGCAGGCCACCCAACCCCATAATCGCCACAAAAAACAGCGGGATCAGCCAGATAACACGACTGGATTGTGCAGCCCACAAACCTACCGCAATCATCGCCAGTACATGATCCAATCCGCTCAATGGATGAATGAATCCGTGCAACCAGCCATTATGCAGATCAACACCAGTATGGGCAAAAACCAGTGAAGGCATTACCAGAACAATAACGAGCAGAACGAGTCTT
>JBBTCY010000191.1:0-2184 GCA_038043005.1 Pseudomonadota bacterium | reverse complement strand
CTGAAAATTCAAACGGCTCCCGGCATGACATATCGGCATCCGCAAACAGGATCCGATCATACTCCACCAAATCGGTCGCATGCTCAATCTGTAATTGCATATCAACGAGACTGGTAACATTTGCCAGTTTTAACTGACCGACCCGTTCAGTCACCAGAGAACCCAATACATCATCCCCACGTCCGGGATTACCATAACCGAATAATAATATTTTTGGTATCACGATTGCTCATTATTTCTGATTATCGAATTGCTCTATCGGGGAACATACGACTGACAAAACAAAAGCTGATACCCGACTAATTCCAGAAAATCACACCCAAAAAATCTATATCACCCGATGGTGATTATTGCAATATTCTTCTTGATATGCCTTTTAATTCGTGCCCATAATTACCATCTAGTTGATACTTGGATCCATAAAGATGAAATCATAAGTTATCCTGAGTATTAATGAAGATGTTTTTTCAACTCATTATATTGGAGTAATAATATGAAACTATGGTCTAGTTTGTCAGTTCTACTTGTTCTTGGCTTGTTGACTTCCTGTGCGCATATGAATCCGCATCCAATGGACATGACACAGGCAGTGCAAAATGCCAAAACCCCTGCTGACCATGAAGCACTCGCCAAACATTATGACGATACCGCTAGGGAAATGCAGTCAAAAGTGCAAGAACATAAGAAAATGCTTGGCAAATATGAAGATAATGCTTCGCATTATGGCAGACAGGCTCTGGATTTACAGGCACATTGCCGGAATCTGATTCAATCCTACGAACAAGCCGTAAAAGCCAATATGGATATGGCCGACTCTCATCGTAAAATGGCTCTGGAGATCAAGTGATTCTGATCAGTGCGTGGATTTCTTATTATATAAGCCATACCGCATAAGATATTAATTCAAAATATTATTTTACGTTTTTTGTTTGATACTTCCACTCGCAATCTCATTTCAGTCTATTAATCCCATGGATAAAATATCGATGGGATTAATGGATCCTTCCGACAACCTGATTCTCAGCAGCCATGCTTTCCTGCGAAATCCATTCAACACGACCCACCATTGGCAATTTAATTGCCAGCGGATCTGGATCGATTCCAAATGTCAATCCCAGAAAATTTAGCTCCATACCCTCGACCGTACTGACCAGCACACCCAGCAATCCAAAAACGGAAAACTGAAAACCATTACCGCTGGGAGGCAATGAGATGAACCGATACCCCATGTAATCCTTACCGATTGCCGTCGGTGGGAGATCAAGCATCAGTTCCGGCACCGCGCGTGAAACCCACGCCGTAAAGGTATTGGAATTGGGACCTGGCCAAATGGTATATTGTTTTGCATAAGGGTACTCGCGCGCTGCTTGATCAATACGCGCAATCAGCTTATCAACCCCCTCCGCCCCGTTTCTCAGCCAGAATGACCGGCGCATTGCCATACCAGCGTCTATCCGGCACGCCATCATAGATAACCAATACCGGTAATCTGCTTCGCTGACGCCAGCCGATAACTTCATACACAGTATAAATCTTCGCTTGAGTGGGTTTCACCGCAATCCAGGTATGAATACCCAGATAACCTCGCCAACTAAAAGCGCGCGCACCATATACCTGTATGATCGCTTCTGGTGAAATCGTCGGATCAGGTGCCAGTCCAACCGATTCACGACTGGCAGTTCGCCAGTCCTGTGCGTGCACTGCATCCGTGCCGATGGTCAGAAATACTGAGTTGAGAAGTGCAAGCATGAAGAAATACGATTGGTAGTGCACCGGCTATCCATTTCCCAGTTGATAAAATGAATAGTATAACTTTGAAAGACACTGTGCTGCATCAAAGTTTACGCGGGTGTTCGTCTTTCAGTCACAGCGTTCAGCAATACCATTAATTTGCTGAGTTATTATTACCCTTGTCAGCCAGCGCGACCTGTGCATGCCTGCGAACAATACTAGGTTTGTAGGGGTGAGTTGATTTCTTGTAACGCTTCTGGATTTTCTGTACATAGCTGATTGTTTCAGGATAAGGCGGAATACCCTGATATTTCTCAACGGCTCCCTCCCCGGCATTGTACGCTGCGGCTACCAGTACCACATCTCCTTTAAAGAAAGCCAGCAGCCAGCGCAGATAAGCCATTCCGCCCCTGATGTTCTCTTCGGCATCAAAGCTGTTCTTGACATGAAAGC
>JBBTCY010000190.1:0-1719 GCA_038043005.1 Pseudomonadota bacterium | reverse complement strand
GCTATTTCAATGGCTTGTTCTGTTGGAAATTGCCGGATGACTTCTTCAGTATGCGCATCCACGACTTTAATAATCGTTTTGCCGGTATCTTCATCCACTGAGAAACGCAAATTCTGTGCCAGATTGTCTACGGTCTCCTGAATTTTCTGCACAGCCTGCTTGATCGGTTCTTTCGAGCCTGGCAGATTATTGATCGCGGGTTGTACCGTTGAAACAGGCGATGGAGCAACCCTTGTGACATTGGTATCCGATACAGATGCTGAAGGGGGTGGGGGTGGTGATGCACCTGCTGCATTGATTTGATTGATGCTCATGATCTAACTCCTTAAAGTTGGAATGAACGCGGAGCTGGTTTTTTCCTGGCTCCGCGTTTCATCCGCTTTATTGAATGCACTGGCTCATTGGTTACGGATGGTTTAACGTAACAATGAGAGCACATTATTGGGCAGTGAATTTGCTTGCGCAAGAATCGCTACACCGGCTTGTTGCAGAATCTGTCCACGGGTCAGGTTGGCGGATTCAGCTGCGAAGTCGGCATCCTGAATGCGGCTGCGGGAAGCTGAGAGATTCTCAGATGCACTCTGCAGATTTGCAATGGTTGAACCGAAGCGGTTCTGCATCGCACCCAGATCACCCCGTGAACTGTTGATTTGGGCCAAGGCAGCATCCAATGAGGTAATCGCAGTTTGTGCTCCACTAGAGGATGAGAGATCCAGCGCTGCTACCGAGGAGAAGGTGCTGTTGTTGACACCAGCAGTTGTAAATACGACAGCATCAGCGTTAGCCGTTGAAATCGCTCCTTTGCTACTGGCGAGTGAAACAGTTCCAGTTTTCACGGCAGATATAGTAGCGGCAGCGCCTTCTGTCAGGGTCGAGCCACCGAAGCTGACGGTTTGGTTACCGGCTGTATTATTTGCGAAGGTGTCCAGAACGATATTCCGTCCATCTGTCGTGCTGAGGGTAATATTCGATTTTGAGCTGGTACTGGTGAAGCTGGCTGTGACCCCCGTGGTGTTTTGAACACCGTTGATGGAAGAAACCAGGCTGCTGAGATCGTTTTGATCTGTGATTACTGTCGAAATCGCTGAGCCATTTAAATTGAACGATACTGTGCCGGCTGCACTGAGACTGCTCAGTGTGGTGCTATTGGTCGCGGTAGCAGTTATCCCAAGACTGCTTGCTGCACTGTTGATTGCAGCGGCTATTTCCCTGGCTCCACCGGTGGTGGTCAGTGATCCAGCCGTACTTGCAGCATAGGAAATTGCGCTGGTTGTACCGCCATCTGCCGTGGTAATGGTGAGATTGGTTTCTGCAGTGACGCCACTTGTCAGGGAAGCGATGTCACCCACTGCAACAGCACTCATTTTAGTGCCACCAGTACTCAGAGTGTGACTGCCCAAAGCGGAGGCCCGCGCATCACCAATGGATGCAATGTTGATAGTCTGATTGGCATTGGCGCCGACCTGGAAGCTTTGGTTCAGGAAAGAACCATCCAATAAATTCGTACCGTTAAACTGGGTCTGGCCGGCCACACGGGTTATTTCAGCCGTTAATTGCGCGGCTTCTGCCTGGAGTGATGCACGGTCACTGGCGCTGTTGGATGCGTTAGCTGACTGCACCGCCAACTCACGAATACGCTGCAGATTGTTGCCGATTTCGCCCAATGCGCCTTCAGCGGTTTGTGACAGTGAGATACCGTCATTCGCGTTACGCACCGCC
>JBBTCY010000189.1:0-3994 GCA_038043005.1 Pseudomonadota bacterium | reverse complement strand
TATCAGGTAAAACCGGGAAGCAAACTGATATTGTCACGGCTTGATGCGGACGATACCGGTGATTACAGGAAAACCGATCAAGGCAAGGAAAAAGCACAGGCTGTCACAGCGCAATTGACCAGTAAGCTTGCGGCGTTGCAGGAGCGCCTCTATGCTAATGGCAACCGTGCATTGCTGATTGTGCTGCAGGGGATGGATACCAGCGGAAAGGACGGCACGATCAGGAGTGTGATGTCCGGCGTGAATCCGCAAGGATGCAAAGTGGTGACTTTCAAAACACCGTCGACGGAAGAGCTCAGTCATGATTTTCTGTGGCGCGTGCACCAGAAAGCGCCCACCAAAGGCCAGATCGGTATTTTCAATCGTTCGCACTATGAAGATGTGCTGATTACCCGTGTGCACGGACTCATCCCGAACAAGGTGGTCAGGCAACGGTTTAATCAGATCGTCGAGTTTGAGGAACTGCTGTCTGAGAGCGGAACGGTCATTATCAAGTTTTTCCTGCATATTTCGAAGGATGAACAGAAAGAGCGGCTGGAAGAGCGTATCCGCAATCCGGAAAAACGCTGGAAATTCAACGACGGCGATATTGAAGAGCGGAAACTGTGGGAAAACTATATGACGGCGTTTGAAGCCATGATGGCTGCCACGAGCACCAATCAGTCGCCGTGGCATATTGTGCCCGCCAACCGGAAGTGGTATCGCAATCTCGTTATCGCTGAGCGTGTCGTCGATGCGCTGGAAAACATGAAATTGAAAACACCTGCCGCGCCGGCAGGAATCAACTTTGATACATTGAAGATTGAGTAATCATGCCAGTAATACGGCCACGGTCGGGAATTCCCATGGAAATTGAACTGAAGCTGGCCTTGCAGCCACGCCATACGGCACGCCTCCGGCGTCATCCGGTATTGCACAAGATCAAACCGGAACAACGCCTGTTATACAGCATTTATTTTGATACACCGAAATTTGACCTGATGCGGCGGGGCATCGCGTTGCGGGTGCGGCGGGTGGGCGATCAGTGGATTCAAACGCTGAAAGCCGAAGCGCATTCAGTCGGCGCGTTGTCGAGCCGTCCGGAATGGGAAGTGCCGGTTACTGATGGGAATCGCCCGGATTTCTCCGTATTGCCGCATGACGCACTGGATTTACTGGATGGGATCAAACATAAATATATCGCACCGGTATTTATCACTGAATTTGAGCGGACCACCTGGCAGGTGGGTAACAATGGAATCCAGGCTGAAGTAGCGCTCGATACCGGTAAGATTTATGCAGGCGCTGCGTACCGGGATATCTGTGAGGTGGAAATCGAACTCAAATCCGGCGTCCCTGTATTTCTGTTTGATGTGGCAACGCGCTTGCTGGAACAGGTGCCATTGCAGGTCGAACCACGCAGCAAAGCGGAACGTGGTTATATCTTGAGCGGTGCCGTAAATCCTGCTCCGATCAGGGCGATACATCCGGTTATTCACGGGAACCAAACGCCGGGTGAAGTCTGGAGTGCAATCATGCAGGCTGCACTGGTGCAGTTGGTCTCCAATGTGCCAGGTTTTCTGGAGAATGCGCAGCATATCGAGTATCTGCACCAGCTTCGCATTGCATTGCGCCGATTGCAAACCGGTGTGAAGCTGGCGAAATCGCTGGGACAGGCGTTGCCAGACTGGGATCAACCGTTACGGGGGGCAATATATGGACTTAATTCAGCGCGTGACTGGGATGTTTTTCTGAATGATACATGGCCTGATATTTTTGGGGTACTGGGGGAATCCGCAGCGGATGAACCCATTGAAGACGCTGTGCCTGTTTTGATGAATGATGTGGCTGCACAGGCCCGTCAGCGGGCGCAAGCCCTGTTGCGTCAGCCCGCATTCACTCAACTCGTGCTCGATATCGGCCGTAGCCTGTTGACGCCACCGGTTGGTGTACCGGATCGAAATACGATGGCATGGGCCGGGATGATTCTCGATAAACGCTGGCACATATTGCGCCAACGCTGCCATGGCTTCGCCGGATTGAATGCTGCGCAGCGACACAGGGCACGCATTGCTGCCAAGAAAATGCGCTATGCAGCCGAGGCATTGGCGCCACTCTATGGTAATAAGCGTAGTCACCGTTTCATCACAGCCCTGGCAACGTTGCAGAATGAACTGGGGTGCGCGAACGACATTCGTGTCGGGATACAACTGCTACATGCGGTGCCAAAGAAAACCATCCTGCTCGGCTATGATCTTGGTCGTATCCACGGCGCGCTGGAATACAAAGCCGTGCGGCATATCGGTCTATCCGATGCCATCTGGCGGCGACTGGCGCGGTCGAAATTATTCTGGCATTGACCGGGTTTCCGCTCCAACCTTCTCTCTCAGGAACCATTAACCATACGAGTGCACCAGCCAGGCGGTAATGCCGATCAACGTGATGCACGCGGTCAGCGATATGACGGCTGTGCGCCGGTATTTGCGGATTAACTGAGTCTGCGGGTAGACAGAGATGATAAAGGGATGCGTTGAGTTATCGGGTTTGGTGATAATGTTTTCATCCGGTTTCAGAGCCAGTTGATTGTAGATCTGCTGTGCCTCTGATTGCGCTGTCTGGCGGGCGGATTCCCATTCCGTCTGATCGATGTCACCATCCCTGTTGGTATCGAAACGCGCTCGCAATTGTTGCTGATCTTGTTTCCAGTCATTAATCAGATCGATTATCACGTCACGGACCGATTGATCATCCGTTGCCGACCGGGTTCTGAATTGACCCAGGATGTATAGCGATTGGCCGGGCAGTATCAGCCATTCGCTGTAGCGATAACGGTTTGTCACCGTATTGAGAATCGACTGACTCTCCAGTAGCAGAGTCTTGGTCGGCCATTCGGTATTTCCATACCACATCAGTTTTTCATTGCCATTGACTTCGGCGCTGTCCGGATCAACAAAGCAACTGCTCTCACCATCCGTGAGCTTGAACCGATGGTCGCTGATATTCTTGTAAATAATGTTCCAGCGAGTTTGTGAACGGCCTCCCTGTGTAATCGTCTCCTGTTCTTCAATCTGACTGCGATACCAGAGGCACGGGTGATTGGATAAGGGCGCATAAATGGCCTGATCATTGACAAATTGCCCTTTTCCCTCCAGTTCAATGTAGCCCTGATGCGCAGAACGCAGCCTGGCGGTGGGAGTATCCTCAATGATGCGCAGCCGTTTCCAGTTGCGGTAAAAGAAATAGAAGCTGACCAATGCGGACAGAATGGATGCGATCAGGGCAAGTTCATAATCTTCCGGAGAAAGTTCTGATGGCGGGAAGCGCATGACAAGGCCGCTTGTCAGCCAAACAATTTGCCAATATTGACATCCTGCTTTTCGGCATCACTGAACTCGAGCAAGTCGCGTGCCTTGAACTTAAACCAACTGGCAATAATGACTTCAGGGAATTGCTCAATCCGCACATTATTGATTTTGACTGCCTCATTATAATATTCGCGGCGATCAGCAATGCTGTTTTCTAGCCCGGATATACGTGCCTGTAAATGCTGAAACTGCTCACTGGCTTTCAATTCCGGATAATCCTCCGCGACGGCAAACAAATTGCCCAGTCCAACGCGCAGCATATTCTCAGCGGGGCCTAACGCGCCGATATTGCCGGCCTCTCGTGCAGTTGCCACCTGTAAGCGGGCTGCAATCACCTGTTTGAGCGTTTCCTGTTCAAAACCCATGTACTGCTTACAGGTTTCGACCAGCTTGGGTAGTTCATCGTGACGCTGTTTCAACAGAATATCAATATTTGACCATGCCTGTGACACCGTATGCTTGAGATCGACCAGACTGTTGTAGAGCATGATGCCATATATCAAAATGATGATAATGCCTGCCAGCGAAGTATAAATCAGGATATCCAATGTCACGCCTCCTGTAAGTTGTGGTCATTCAATATACGGCAAAGACAGACCTGGGGATGACTTGAAAAGCCACTTGTCATGGCGTTATTTCATTGGTTCAGT
>JBBTCY010000188.1:2654-3997 GCA_038043005.1 Pseudomonadota bacterium | reverse complement strand
CGGTCACTTTCTACAAGTTCTCATCCGCGCCAACAACCGGTTCATTCATCACCGTGAGAACCAGAAAACTGTCTATGACAAGCGAATTCTTGGATCGACGAGAGTATACGTGATATCTGTTAGCATTAATCCGATAATATAAAGTAGCGAACCCAGAAAAACCATTGCACGCACTATTGAGAAATCCTGCGAGTTGATCGCGTCTATGGTATAGTTGCCAAGGCCCGGAATGCCAAAAAATGATTCAACAACCAGACTACCCAGAAACAATAAAGGGACCACTACTACCGCACCGGTCAGTATCGGAATCATTGCATTCTTCAGTACATGCCTGAATAACACGAGGCGCTCGGAGAGCCCTTTTGCTCTTGCCGTACGCACATACTCCTTGCTCATTTCTTCAAGAAAGATTGCACGATACCACCGTGTATTAGAACCGACACTGCTGATGACTCCAATAATAATGGGTAATAACAGGAATTTTCCAGCTTCCAGCCCTCCCGTATAACCGGATATCGGTACTAAATGCCATAATTTGCTAATCAAGAACTGCCCACCAATAATATAGAACAAGCTTGAAACTGACATGAACCCGATACATAGCACCACACCCCAGAAATCAATATAAGTCGCCCGAAAAAATACCAGAAACAGCGCCAGTGTGACGTATACGAACAGCCCCAATATAAATACCGGCAGTGCAATGGCAAGACTGGGAACCATACGCGCCTTGATCTCCTGCGAAATATCGCGCCCATCTTCAGCACGTCCAAACTCAAACATAAACATGGCAACTGACTTTTCAAAGAAGATTGTATTAGTCAATTGCCTTAAATTTTCTTCCCTATGATTAAACAACAATGGCTTATCATAACCCCGATCCGCTTTCCACTTCTCGATTGCTTCAGGTGTGACATATTTAATGCCCAGCTGCATGCGCGCCATGTCATCCGGTGTGTTCACAACAAAAAATAATGTAAATGTAATAAGATTAACTCCAATGAGTATTGGTATCGCATACAGAACTCGCCGGATAATATAATTTAGCATCACTGTTCACCGGATCTTATTCAAGCGGACATCACCCTGATACCTGCACTACTCTCACGTCGACGATACGCAATGATTGCGGGAACAAAACCGAGAATCAATAGCATCATAACCACTCCGATCGGCCACAATACCGGCTTATTCCATTCATGCTGCCTTAATGCTCTCAGCTCCGTATTAACCCGCAAATATTTAAGATTGTTATTTGATATTCTGTTTGGTTTAATATTTTGATACCACTTATGATACAAACCGTAATCTTTTGGATGATATCCCCATAGCCAGGGCGCATC
>JBBTCY010000188.1:0-2554 GCA_038043005.1 Pseudomonadota bacterium | reverse complement strand
ACCACCAGCTGTATATTCAACTTCTGAAATTGCTTGCGCATCCAGTCCAACATCGATTTATCATCAGAACTGCGTGCGGTGACATCAAAATACAAAATCAGAGGTGCGCCTGTTTTCAGATCAATGCCATCCGGATATCCCGCTTCCGTCAATAACATCCTGGCTGCTTCAATGGATTTACGCTGAGGACGGCCATTGATCCACTCATAAACAATCGGATTTATTCCTTCCGCTCCGTCACGGTAACCTGCAATACCCGGTGGAATCGGGCTCTGTGCCGGTAGTCCGCGGCCATTTGCAAATATTGAAATAAATTCTTCATAGTCCACCGCGATTGAAATCGCCTGCCTCAGTTTCCTTGCGGATGCCCGCTCCTTCTCATTAGTGCCACCCACAACAGGATCCAGCATATTGAATCCCATATAATACGTCGAGGCTGCCACAGACGTCTCCAACCTTATTCCTTGCGCCGCCATTGCTTCAGTAACCGTTGCTTCCCCCTGACCAACCAGTTGCACCGCTTGATCGAAGCTATCCGACCCTATCCCGGATGCATCATAATAACCCTGCAGAAATTTATTCCAGCGCGGGATACTCTCCTTCTCACGCGTGTAAATGACTCTATCGATAAAAGGCAATGGCTTCCCGGCATCCACCAGCAAGCCCTTTTCCTCATCATCAGGCATGCCCTCCGTTGGATAGAACTCACCCTGAAAATGCGGGTTTCTTTCCAGTACCATGCGCAGGTTTGGATTGTTTTCAGTCAACATGTAGGGACCTGTCCCGACCGGATACCAATCCAGCGTGATATTTTTTTCCTTTAAACCCTGTTGCGAATAAAAGTGATCTGCTTCCCAAGGAATCGGTGCAAAAAAAGGCATTGCAAGCCAGTATATAAATTGTGGATATTGACCATTAATTTTTATCTGATATGTATAGGTATCGATAACTTGCACACCAGACAGCTCAAAGTGATTCAAATCCAGATAGACCTGTCCTTCAGTCCGCCCTTTATCTGATTTCTCCAGCACCGCCGCATAATCCCTGAGTCCTGCAATATAATCCGCCATGAGTTCATAGATTGGAGAATGCAACCTTGGATGCGCTAACCGCTTTATCTGGTACACATAATCCCTGGCAGTTAATTCCCGCGTTCCTGTATATACAAAATCCGATAATGTAAAGACCGAAGATGCTATTTCCGTATCCAGATCATGATACCGCCATTCACCACGTTCATTGATTGCAAAGGCGGGGTGTGGTTGAAATAAAATGCCCGGTTTAATGGAAATCTCATAAATACTATAGGCAATTTCAGTCGCAGGAGCGTTATCGGCCAACTGATTCCCTTTACCATCAAAATACTTTACAACCGGCATTTTGTCAGCCGTTGATGGAATCAACGTGAAGGGTCGCTTTAAATAATGATACTGCAGTGGCGGTTGATAAATCTGCGCAGTAAACTGAATTTCATTACTGCTATAGGATTGCACAGGATCAAGATGCTTAGGTCTTTCGATAAATACGTTATAAAGCGTATTCCCTGTACCGATCTCTGAATATGGATTATTCCAGTCATGCATACTGCATGCCGATAACAACAAAACCAATCCAGTCAATAGGGTATTACCGGGTCTCTTTATCATGCTCATCAGACAAGAAAGTATTTTCTAAGAAATGACATTTAAAAACCACTGCTTTCACTGCTAAATTCCATCTTCCATTGACGTTCAGTTATAATTCGCTAATTCTTATCATTCTACAAGGAAATTTTATGGGTTTTCTCGCTAACAAACGTGTTCTCATTACCGGGTTGCTCAGTAACCGATCTATTGCGTATGGCATCGCAAAGGCAATGCAACGGGAAGGTGCATCACTTGCCTTTACTTATCAGAGCGAGGATATACGGGAACGCGTCGAGAAACTCGCTGCTGAGTTTGATAGTCATTTATTATTTCCCTGCGATGTCACGAGCGATAGCGAGATCACCCAATGCTTCACGGATCTGGAAAGACACTGGGATGGTCTTGACTGCATCATCCATTCCATCGCTTTCGCACCAAGAGAATCACTTTCCGGGGACTATCTTGACAGTGTCAATAGAGATGCATTCCGTATCGCCCACGACATCAGCGCATACAGCTTCTCTGCACTCGCCAAAGCCGGATTGCCATTGATGGAGAACAGAAATGGCGCACTTCTAACCTTAAGCTATCTGGGTGCCGTTCGTGTGATGCCAAACTACAATGTCATGGGGCTTGCCAAAGCCAGTCTTGAAGCAAATGTCCGCTTCATGGCTTCCAGCCTTGGACCAAAAGGCATACGCGTCAACGCAATATCGGCCGGACCGATCAAAACCCTCGCTGCTGCCGGAATCGGCAACTTCGGAAAACTACTAGGATATACCGAGAAAGTCTCACCTCTACGACGCAATGTCACTACCGAAGAAGTCGGCAATGTAGCCGCCTTTCTCTGCAGTGACCTGGCCAGTGGAATTACAGGAGAAATTACTTACGTGGATGCCGGGTTCAATACAGTTGCGTTTAATCTCGAT
>JBBTCY010000187.1:5483-29291 GCA_038043005.1 Pseudomonadota bacterium | reverse complement strand
AGCACTAGCATTTATTCATTATGAATTGGCTCGACTAGAGAAGATTCGTATTTGATTATTCTTCAGGGGGAAGCTCATATCACACAATAAGGAGTTAAAACTAGAAGGAATTAAAGTTTGATGGGAGGAAGTCGATATTAATTGAATGCAAAACTTTCGTAGACTTCCATATGCTAAGAAATAACTTAAGATTACTTGCTGTTGGCTATTCTGATGCAGAGGTAGATCCCTTATCTGAACTCAATAAAATCGATATTGATCTGGATTATAAATGTGTAAATAGTATTCCAGATATTCGTTCAGCGTTAATTGAATCTGACTGGGATATCATAATATCGAATCATGCATTGCCTTGTTTTGATTTTATGGATGCATTGGAGTTACTAAAAGAAAGTAGAAAAGATATTCCATTCATAGTTTATTCGAACAATACGGATGAAAAAGCGGCAATTTATGCAATACATTGTGGTGCGCATGATTATATTCATAAAGGGAATGTCGCGCGTCTTGCGCTTACTATAGAGCGGGAGTTGAAGAATGTTGCAATTCGACGCGCCAAGCTACAGGCTGAGAGTCAGATTTATCGACTGGCTTATTATGATGAGCTGACTGGCTTGCCTAAACGAGGTTTATTTTGTGAGAAAGTGACAGAGATATTAGCAGAAAGAGATAAAGACAATGCAATAGCGGCTATTTTCTTTATAACGTTTGACCGCCTTCCCTATATCAATAGCACATATGGGTTTTCAACCGGTGATATCCTAATTCAGCAGCTTTCATATCGATTATCTGTCTATACGGACAGGAATTGTCTATTGACTAGATTGGAAGGAAGCAAGTTCGCATATTTTAATGGTGATGTTGAGACTTCCGAAGATATCCAGAAATTTTCTAATCGTATTACGAGGTTAGTATCTACACCGTTATTGATTAATAATCTTGAGTTTTATGTCACACTTAATATGGGGATTTGTGTTTATCCTGAAGATGGTAAGGATGTTTCCATGTTATTGGCTAATGCTGAAAGCACATTAACCAACTCTCAGGATTTATGGCGAAATAACTGTAGATACTATATTAAAGAAATTGGTGAGGCTTCATCTCGACGTATCAAACTTGAGCGTGCCTTGCGAAAAGCAATTAGTAAAAATGAGTTGCTATTACATTACCAGCCAATTGTAGATTTCCAAACAGGCGGTATCATGGGAGCTGAAGCATTGGTGCGCTGGAATCATCCTGAGTTTGGATTGCTTTCTCCAGATTACTTTATCCCGCTTGCGCATGAGACCGGAATCATCATAGACATTGGTAAATGGGTTTTGCAACAGGCTTGCAAACAAGCAAAATCATGGCATGATGCAGGATATAATTCATTATTAATTGCAGTTAATATCTCAGCTATCGAGCTGGATCAATATCAGTTGATCAATCATATTTCAGAAGTGCTGGTAGAAACTGGTATGCCACCCGATTTACTTGAACTTGAAATTACTGAATCAGTTTTGATGCATGATCCAGAAACGAGTATCAAGACTTTACAAGGTTTAAAAGAAATGGGAATTAAAATTGCAGTCGATGATTTCGGAACAGGCTATTCATCGTTGAGTTACCTAAAGCGCTTGCCGATTAATATACTGAAGATTGATCGTTCTTTTACCCGCGATATTGATACAGACCCTGATAGCCTAGCGATTATTATTGCGATTATCGCATTAGCAAAGAGCTTGGATCTTTCTGTTTTGGCTGAAGGTATCGAAACCAAAGAACAGTTTGAGTTTCTGTATAATGCCCAATGTGATCGCGCACAAGGGTTCCTCTTTAGTAAACCAGTTAATGCAATGAGTTTTATGGCGCTACTGGAGCAACGTAAGACCGGTACGCTTGCATAAACAACGTGGAAAGTGATTTAGCTTACATAATATTTTGGTTATTTTCTGCAGTTAAGAATTCTGTATTCTTGAATTCTATTTTGTAGGTAGATTTCCTACAGCGCGTTAGGAATCTTACTTACCTTCAATTTGGTTTTGCCTCCATTTACTTGTGGTCTCCAAAGATTGACAATGAAAAATCTGTCTATTGATTTTTAATTGACTTATTTCTTATCTAAAAGGAATTATAAAATGGAATCAAATCAAATTCTGGATGAAATTAGAGATATTAATTTAGGGTATATGTTACTTGCCAAGCAACTGTTACGTGAAGATAAGGTTGCTGCAATGTATCGTCTGGGGATTAATCAAGATATTGCGGATATTCTTGAGAAATTAAGTTCGAGTCAATTAATAAAAATGGCGGCTTCCAATATGTTACTTTGCCGTTTTCGTTTTGATGATCGTTTGATTGCCGAAATGCTATCCAGTAGCCATAATCGTGATCATGCTGTATCGCAATCACATGCTGCAATATTGATGGCTGGTCAACCTGCTGAAACAGTAACATAAATTCTGCAGTATTAACTGGGAGGCAAATGATGCGGAATCGAAGTATATTAACTGAAGCTAGGCAAATTCAACTTGCAACCGAGTTGATTAAATTGGGAGCCAGGCTGCAGGTATTAGAGATGAATTCTGATCTGAGTCGCGAGCGACTGGTAAAGTTGTATAAAGAAATTAGAGGAGTCTCTCCGCCAAAAGGCATGTTGCCATACTCGGAAGATTGGTTTATGAGTTGGCAACCTAATATGCATTCGTCATTATTTATTAATATCTATAACTATATTACGACAAATGCAGAAATTGCCGGGATTGATGCACTTATAAAAAGCTATAAGCTTTATATGGAGCATATTGAAGTTAATCAACAAGAAAAAGTATTGAGTTTGACCCGGGCCTGGACATTGATACGGTTTGTAGACAGTGGTGTTTTATGTATAACGCCTTGCGTGAGTTGCAATGGTAAATTTATAGTGCATTCGCTGGAGATTCATTCAAATCATGTGTGTGGGTTGTGCAATATACCGTCTCGAGCAGGGAAAACAAAAAAGGCAGCAGAAGCTGCTGATATACATTAATTGATAATGTAATCAATTTTGTGTGTTATCTGAGTGCATGCTGTATTCGCGCTAATGCAATCTCCAGATTCTGAAGAGAGGTTGCAAAGGATAAGCGCATATAGCCTTCGCACCCAAATGCTGATCCTGGAACAATAGCAACGCCATGTTCCAGTAAGTATTCGCTAAATGCAATGTCAGTCTGCATACTTAATGAGCCCTTCTTGTAGAGAGTATCAATGGCTTGCCTTACATCTGCGAATGCATAAAATGCACCTTCGGAAGGCAGATAGCGAACACCATTGGTATTGTTCAATTGCTGGGTGACAAATAGACTGCGCTCCTTGAAAGCAGTTAACATTGGATCAATACAGGATTGATCACCATTCAGAGCCACCTCTGCGGCTGCCTGTGAAATTGAGCTGGGATTTGATGTACTCTGAGACTGTATATTTTCCATTGCTGTAATAATTTGAGCAGGTCCTCCACAATAGCCAATTCGCCAGCCAGTCATGGAATATGCCTTGGAAACACCATTCAGAACCATTGTTTGTGGATATAAATCAGGGCATGCATTCAGAATATTCACAAATTTATGATCAGAAAGCAGTATATGCTCATACATATCGTCCGTAGCAATGATGATTTGTGGGTGTTTGCGAAGCACTTCACCCAATGCCTTCAGCTCATCAATCGTGTAAACAGCACCCGATGGATTACTGGGGCTGTTAATAACAAACATTTTAGTTTTACTGGTAATGGATGCTTCAAGTTGCCTGGCGGTTATTTTGTAATTCTGTTCAATCCCCGTATTGATAAAAATGGGTTTTCCTTCAGCAATTAAAACAATATCAGGATAAGAAACCCAATACGGTGCAGGAATGATGACTTCATCATCAGGGTTGATAACCGACAATACCAGATTAAAAAAACTCTGTTTGCCACCACATGACACCAGAATTTGATTGGCAGTATATTCAAGATTATTTTCTCGTTTAAATTTAGCAATAATTGCATTCTTTAAACCTGGTGTGCCGCCAACGGCAGTATATTTAGTCAACCCTTTGTTGATCGCAGCGATTGCAGCATCTTTAATATGTTGTGGCGTATCAAAATCCGGTTCTCCGGCACCCAAGCCAATAATATCCTTACCGTCAGCTTTAAGTTTTGCAGCACGCGCAGTCACAGCAAGGGTGGGAGATGGTTTAATGGTTTGAGCACGATCAGAGAGTTTCACAAAGAATCCTCATACTAAAATGGATAGGTCAACATGTTAAAATGACTTAATGTAGCAAATTCAACAATGGAATTATACCTGTGATCGTTACCTTCCCCAATAGTCCTTTTAAGTTACATCAATCATTTGAACCCGCGGGTGATCAACCGGAAGCCATTACACGATTAATCGAAGGGATCAATGATGGTCTGGCATTTCAAACATTGCTGGGAGTGACCGGATCAGGGAAAACCTTTACGATCGCCAATGTCATTGCGCGCTCAGGTCGTCCTGCAATTCTGATTGCACCCAATAAAACATTAGCGGCACAGCTTTACGCAGAAATGCGTGAATTTTTTCCTGAAAATGCGATTGAGTATTTTGTTTCATATTATGACTATTATCAACCCGAAGCTTATGTGCCATCAAGAGATCTTTATATAGAAAAAGATTCCAGTATTAATGAGCATATTGAGCAGATGCGCTTATCTGCGACGAAATCATTACTAGAGAGAGATGATGCGATTATCATTGCAACAGTATCCTGCATTTATGGTATTGGGGATCCGGTTGATTATCATGGAATGATTCTGCATTTGCGTGCTAATGAAAAGATTTCTCAGCGTGAAATAATTAAACGACTGATAGAAATGCAGTATGAGCGTAATGAAATAGAGTTTAAGCGTAGTACATTTCGTGTCAGAGGCGATGTGGTTGATATTTTTCCCGCTGAAAGCTCGGAATTGGCGGTACGGGTATCATTATTCGACGATGAGTTAGAAACGGTATCGCTATTTGATCCATTAACAGGGCGAGTACTGCAGAAATTATCACGCTATACCATTTATCCCTCGAGTCACTATGTCACACCACGAAGCACCACACTGCGTGCTATGGAAACAATCAAGAGCGAATTAAAGGATCGACTGGAGTATTACTATCAGGAACATCGCCTGGTTGAAGCGCAGCGGATTGAGCAACGTACACGGTTTGATCTTGAGATGCTCAATGAGTTGGGTTTTTGTAAGGGTATCGAGAATTATTCGCGCCACCTCTCAGGAAGAAAACCAGGTGATCCGCCACCGACACTTATCGATTATCTGCCCAAAAATGCGTTAATGGTTATTGATGAGAGCCATGTGACTGTGCCACAGGTGGGTGGCATGTATCGAGGCGATCGCTCCCGCAAGGAAAATCTGGTGAATTATGGATTCCGATTGCCATCCGCATTGGATAATCGTCCATTACAGTTTAGTGAATTTGAAAGGATGATGCCGCAAACTGTTTTTATATCGGCTACTCCGGCTGAATATGAGCGAATTCATAGTGGCCAGGTGGTCGAGCAGGTCGTGCGCCCAACAGGACTTGTCGATCCGGAAATTGAAGTGCGCCCTGTAACAACACAAGTAGATGATCTGATGTCCGAGATTACTCTGCGGACTGCCAAGAATGAGCGAGTGCTGGTTACAACACTTACCAAACGCATGGCAGAAGACCTCACCGATTATTTTTCTGATCACCATATAAAAGTACGCTATTTGCATTCTGATATCGACACGGTTGAACGAGTGGAAATAATTCGTGATTTACGTCTGGGCAAATTTGATGTGTTGATTGGTATTAATTTACTACGGGAAGGATTGGATATTCCGGAGGTATCACTGGTGGCAATACTTGATGCGGATAAAGAAGGGTTTTTAAGATCTGAAATATCGCTGATCCAAACAATTGGCCGGGCTGCGCGACATATTAACGGAACGGCTATTTTGTATGCAGATAAAATTACTAAATCAATGCGGTTTGCTATAGACGAAACAAAGCGTCGACGTGATAAACAAACGATACATAATCAAATAAATAACATTACACCACGTTCGGTACACAAACGGATAAAAGACTTGATTGACGGTGTTTATAATTATGAATCCGCGCAACAGAATCTAAAAACCGCCCAGGCGCAAGCGCGTTATGATGCGATGAGTGAGGCCCATATCGGTAAAGAAATAAATCGTCTGGAAAAACTAATGCATGGCGCTGCCAAAAATCTGGAATTCGAACAGGCTGCTCACTATCGTGATGAAATCAAGAAGCTGAAAAATAAACTATTTATTGGAACAACTGAAATCAAATAACGCTATTTCTTGATCATGGTTGATGATACAAAAATGACCCGATCGAATGTCCGGTTCAGCGTCTTGCTGGTAAAGTTATGCATGGCCATGCTTTCAATGAAACGGATATGATCGCCTTTATTCACTTTGGTGGTAGGTGCTGCAATCCAGAAAATTTTTCCGCCATTTTCTAATTCCATGTAGGTGTAACCCGTTGTATCAATAAATGAAACTACTTTCCCTTCATTATTGGGAAGACGATCGCTGGTCGTGGTTTCGGGCGATTTTTCCACTTCGTGATGTAGAGCCATGACGGCGAATGGATTCAATAGCAAACAACCGATAAGAACAAGGTGGAGCGAATAGGAAATTTTCATTTTTATTTCAGCCGGCAGATTAATAGAATGGCGGTATGATACACCGCTGATAATGTTTGTTCCAATAGGATCATTGTTTAAATTCAGAATCATAAAAAATTAATCGAGTCTTTGTGCCTGCTGATCTTGACGGACCTTTTCAAAAAAGCAAATTGCAGCCGCCGCAGCTGCATTTAATGATTCAGTTTTCCCGGGCATGGGAATGACGATATTTTCATCAGCAACGTGAAGGAGTTCCGGTGATAAACCTATACCTTCATTACCAAATACAAACGCTGTTGGACCCGCTAATGAGAGATCATAAAGATTTTTTTTCGCGTGCAAAGAGGTAGTAATGACATGTCCGCTAAATTTCCGGGCCAGTGTTATTAAATCTGAATTTTCATAAATCTGTAAAAAGAAATGAGCACCCATGGCAGCACGAAGTGTTTTGGGCGACCAGGCGTCAGCACAGTGATCGGAGAGATAAACAGCTTTAACACCAGCCGCTGCAGCTGACCGTAAAATAGATCCAAGATTTCCGGGATCCTGGATTGTTTCCAGTAAAACACAGAATGAGTCATTTTGATCAATGGATGTTTTGATCGCTTTTGGTATTGAGATAATTGCCAGGATGCCGGTAGGTGTTTTAACGGGAGAGACCTGTCGGAATAACGAATCGCTGATGACTGATACATTCTGTTTGTCGATCAACTTATCAAGAAAATATCTTATTTCTTGATTTTCAGAACTGGACTGACCAATAATAATATTTTCTGCCGATCCCAATACCGCATGATGCGTTTGGATGAGATGGATACCATCCAGCAATGTCATATTATTTTTCTTGCGATATTGTCGCGATTTCTCTAACTTTGTCAGTTGTTTGATAATCGGGTGTTCACGCGAAGTGATTAACTGCATTCATGAATTCTCGAAATTATCGGAATAAGCGTGAGGATAGGTTCGCTTATCAATCCTTGTAGCGATATTCGGCGGACATGGCATGCGCCTGTAATCCTTCTCCATTCGCCAGGATAGAAGCAATTGCCCCCAGTTTTGCAGCACCTTGTTGAGAAACCTGGATTAAACTGCTGCGTTTCTGGAAATCATATACACCTAGCGGGGAAGAAAACCGTGCCGTTCGTGACGTGGGTAATACATGATTAGGTCCGGCACAGTAATCTCCAAGCGCTTCACAGGCATTTCGTCCAAGAAAAACAGCGCCGGCATGTATTATTTTGTCAAGCCATATCTCAGGTTCTTCTACTGATAGTTCAAGGTGTTCCGGGGCAATTCGGTTGGCAATCTCACAAGCTTCTGTTAAATCCTTTACCTGGACCAATGCGCCGCGATTCTCAAGCGATGCATGAATAACCGCTTTACGGGGCATATTTTCTAATTGTCGATCAATACTGCGTGCCACCTGATCAAGAAACGATGCGTCCGGGCACAGTAAAATGGCTTGTGCCAACTCATCATGCTCTGCTTGCGAGAATAGATCCATTGCAATCCAGTCCGGATTGGTCTTGCCATCGCAAATGATCAGTATCTCTGAGGGTCCGGCAACCATATCAATGCCAACAATGCCAAATACACGGCGTTTGGCGGCAGCTACATAGGCATTGCCTGGACCGACTATTTTATCTACTTGTGGAATGGTCTCGGTGCCATAAGCCAGCGCACCAATGGCCTGTGCGCCACCAATTGTAAAAATGCGATCAACCTGACCAATGGCGGCAGCTGCCAGCACCAGATCATTTCTTTCTCCTCTGGGAGTAGGGACTACCATGATGAGTTCTTTGACGCCAGCCACTTTGGCTGGAATGGCATTCATGAGTACTGAGGAAGGGTAAGAGGCTTTGCCGCCCGGAACATATAACCCAACGCGATCCAGCGGAGTTACTTTTTGACCTAGCAAAGTACCATCGGCATCGGTATAGTGCCATGAACTAAGTCGCTGCTTTTCATGGTAGCTGCGAATCCTGTCGGCTGCCTGTTCAAGCGCGTTACGCTGGGCGAGCGGTAATTTTAGTAACGATTGCTGTAGATGATCCTGGGTTAATTCAATATCTTTTGCAGATGTAATGGCAACTTGATCAAAGCGATTGGTGTATTCAATTAACGCACTGTTTCCGCGAGATTTTATGTCAGTCAGGATTTTGGCGACAGTTAAATCAATGGTTTCATCCTGCGCATTTTCAAAAGCCAATAGCTTATCCAATATGATATTAAAATCGGTATCGGTTGAATTGAGTCTTTTTATCTGAATCATAGGAATAGTGTTGTTCCGGATTTTACCCTGATGAGGGAGGCTTATTTCTTTATTGCACCAGCAAAGGCATCCAGAATGGGCTGGATTGTATCGCCCTTTAATTTCAGGGCGGCCTGGTTAATGATCAATCGTGCGGAAATCGGCATAATTTCTTCCACCGCTTTCAGGTTATTGGCTTTTAGCGTATTGCCACTGGAGACGAGGTCTACGATCGCATCGGCCAAACCTACTAAGGGAGCCAGCTCCATGGAACCATACAGCTTGATGAGATCAACATGCACACCTTTGTCAGCGAAGTGTTCGCGGGCAGTCTGTAGATATTTTGTAGCGATCCGTAACCGTGCACCTTGCCGCACAGCGGATTCGTAGTCAAAACCTTCTGGTACGGCGACCATCATACGGCAACGGGCAATATTCAGATCCAGTGGTTGGTAAAGACCTGCTCCACCATGTTCCAGCAATACATCTTTACCTGCGATCCCCAGATCGGCTGCACCATATTGCACATAGGTGGGTACATCGGATGCGCGGACGATGACCAGATGCACATTAGCACGATTGGTGGATAATATGAGCTTGCGGGATGTCTCCGGGTTATCTAGTGCGATAATCCCCGCGGCTTCCAACAAAGGTGCCGTATCTTCAAAAATTCGCCCTTTTGACAGAGCGATCGTAATATCAGTCATAAATCAGGACATCATCCAAGATTGGCAGCAGCAAAGTTCCAATTAATCAGTTTATCAAGAATCGTGTTCACATAGTCAGCACGTCGATTCTGATAGTCTAAATAATAGGCGTGTTCCCACACGTCAATGGTCAATAATGGACGGGTGTTTCTGGTTACTGGTGAGTCGGCATTGCCGGTTTTAGTAACTGTGATCTTATCTCCATCCAGCACTAACCATGCCCATCCACTGCCAAATTGAGTCATCGCAGCTGTTGCAAATTCCTTTTTGCAGTTTTCCAGGCTGCCAAATGATGCATCTATTTTTTGTTTTAATGCCGAAGAGGGCTCGCCACCACCATTAGGATTCAAACTATGCCAGTAGAACATATGATTCCAGACTTGTGCAGCATTATTAAAGATAGCTGTTTTATCTGTTTGCCCAGCGGTTGCCTTGATAATCTGTTCCAATGATTGACCAACAAAGCTGGTGTTCGCAATCAGATTATTTAAATTATCCACGTAGGTCTTATGATGTTTTCCATAGTGGAAGCTCAATGTATTGGCTGAAATGATAGGCTCCAGCGCTGTATCGGCATAGGGCAGAGGAGCCAGAATAAATTGAGAGCCGGATTGTGCTGTTTGAGAAAAATTATCAACAGTATAGTTGGACATCGTGTTATCTCCTTAAGAATAGAATGTTCGAATGAAAGTTTTGATGAAGCAATCGTCAATAACCCAATGGTTGCAGATAGGCTATTGGGCCAGATCAGTGTTGGCTATCAATTTGTTCGGTTTGTTTCAGTTGTGAATGTGATTTTATTGTATCCCGCCAAACGAGCCGCTTCCATCACGGTTATAACAGATTGATGGGTTGCCTTGGCATCGGCATTGATAATAATCAATGGATCGGACTGATCCTTAACTGCGGATCGCAAGGCATCCCGTAATCCTTCAATACTGGAAAACTTGACGGGTACTAAATTAATTGTATAGTCTCCCACTGCATTTACAGTAATATCAATTCCATTGGGTTTCTCTATGTTTTTATTGACTTCTTCTGCACTAGCCTGTGGTAAATTGATTTCGAGCTCAGCAAATTTTGAATAAGTTGTCGTGACAATCAGAAAAATAAGTATTACAAGCAATACATCAATCATGGGAACCAGATTGATTTCCGGCTCCTCAGTTTTTTTTCCACGTTGAAAGTTCATAGATTTATCCGATGCAAAGTATATTTTCTATATCGAGGACAGGGATTATATGAGGAAATTGACCCCCCTATATAAATCATTCAATCAGTCCATTTATAACAATAGGCAAGTATAATAATAAAATTGGGTTTGCTTTTGTTTAAATCTAAATAAATTGCATAATTATTATGTCATAGGTTTACAAAATAACCAGTGTCGATTTTATATAATCAATCGATGCAATGAGCGTGTCCGTTACATTATTTAATTTCTTAATTTATTCAAATGATTAAACCACTAATTAGTGTTGTCATGGGAAGCAGTAGTGATTGGGATGTCATGCAGCATGCTGCTGCGATTCTGGAAGAATTTCATATTGCTTATGAAGCTAAAATAGTTTCTGCTCACCGTACGCCTGATCTGATGTTCCAGTTTGCAGATGAAGCCAGTGCGCGAGGAATCAAGTGTATCATTGCAGGTGCCGGTGGTGCGGCGCATCTTCCTGGTATGATTGCTGCGAAAACAACATTGCCGGTACTGGGCGTTCCTGTCAATTCAAAGTATTTGCAAGGTTTGGATTCATTGCTTTCCATTGTGCAGATGCCACGCGGGGTGCCTGTGGCTACTTTTGCAATCGGTGAGGCGGGTGCTACTAATGCAGGTTTGTTTGCCGTAGCGTTACTGGCGATTCATGATAGTTTGCTCAATGAGCAATTGCAGGCATTCCGAAACAAGCAGACCGACACCGTTAAAGCTATGAAGCTGCCAGAATAATGCGTTTTATGCCTGGAGTCATGCTGGGTCTGTTAGGCGGAGGCCAGCTTGGACGGATGTTTACGATGGCGGCCCAACGTATGGGCTATCAAGTGACTGTATTGGATCCTTCAGCAGATTGCCCGGCTGGACGAGTGGCCGACCACCTGATCTGCGCAGATTATACGGACAGCGCGGCGCTACAGGATCTAGGGTCGCGGTGTGTGGCCATTACCACCGAGTTTGAGAATATTCCGGCAGTATCATTGGAGAAGTTATCTGGATTCTGTACTGTTAGTCCTGATGCACACAGTGTTTCAATTGCACAGAATAGAATTTCCGAAAAGCAATTTCTACGGGAAAACGGTTTTTCCGTGGTACCTTTTACTGTCATTGAAGGTACTGGAGATTGGTCGCACGATGATATTAGCACATTACAGTTATTCCCGGGTATCCTCAAAATCAGCCAGTTTGGCTATGATGGTAAGGGGCAAAGGCGCGTTCACGATGAAATGGAATTAAATGCGGCATTATCTGATTTCAAAGGGCAGATTTGTGTACTGGAGCGACTGATACCACTCAGTTGTGAGATGTCTGTGGTGGTTGCAAGAGGCTATGATGGTGAGCTGAGAGTTTTCCCTGTCTCGGAAAATCAACATGTAAACGGAATTCTGGATGTCAGTATTGTCCCGGCCAGGATTTCCAGGGAATTGGCCGGGCAGGCGCAGGTTATTGCACAATGTGTGGCTGAGAAACTCGATTATCATGGCGTGCTATGTGTTGAATTCTTTGTACTTGAGAACGATCAATTGCTGATTAATGAAATTGCCCCGCGCCCCCATAATAGTGGCCACTATTCCATTGATGCCTGTACAACTTCGCAATTTGAACAACAAGTACGCGCATTATGTGGCATGCCACTTGGTGATACCACCTTGCATAGTGCGGCCGTGATGGTGAATCTGTTGGGTGATTTATGGCAGAACGGCGAACCGGATTGGGGTCTGGTTTTGCAACACTCCTCAACAAAATTACATTTGTATGGAAAAACAGAACCACGTCCGGGACGAAAAATGGGGCACTTTACAGTTCTGAGCGAAACTGCAGAAGCTGCATTACAGAAAGCTGTCGCAATTAAATATCAGCTAAGCCACAATTAAATCAATGCCAATATCCAGCCAGACCGGGTTATTTGAAACAACGATAAAGAGCCTGCCACTTTTGCATCGCGGCAAGGTTCGTGACATTTATGACATTGATAACGAGCGATTGCTTATTGTTCAAACTGATCGTTTATCCGCATTTGATGTAATCTTGCCAACCGCAGTGCCTGGCAAAGGGAAATTATTGACCGCTTTATCAGCATTCTGGTTCAAAAAACTTGCGCATATCATCCCGAACCATTTAACAGGGGTACGGCCAGAATCAGTTGTGACCGAGTCGGAACGCGAACAGGTGCTTGATCGTGCATTTGTGATCAAACGATTAAAGCCATTGCCTGTTGAAGCCATTGTGCGCGGCTACGTGGTTGGGTCGGGCTGGAAGGATTATCAAAGGACAGGTGCGATCTGCGGCATTACATTGCCTGCGGGTCTTCAGCAGGCAGAAAAGCTGCCAGGCGGCGCTATTTTTACACCATCAACCAAGGCAGCCATTGGAGCACATGACGAAAATATTACGTTGTCAGATATGGCGCAGCAATTAGGCGATGCGCTTACGCAGAAGGTTCGCGATAAAGCTATTCAACTTTATACGACAGCAGCTGATTATGCGACTGACAGAGGCATCATCATTGCCGATACGAAATTTGAATTTGGCTTGGATAAATCAGGAGAGCTTTATTTGATTGATGAAGTGCTGACGCCTGATTCATCGCGCTTCTGGCCAGCTGACCAGTATCAGGTTGGTAAGAATCCTCCCAGTTACGATAAACAATTTGTCCGCGATTGGTTGGAGAAACAGGACTGGGATAAAAAAGCACCCGCACCAGAGTTGCCGGATGAAATTCTTCAACAAACCATGCAAAAATATCAGGAAGCATTAAACGTATTAATTGCAGATTAAAAGACTGTTGTATGTGATGGAAATAACCCAATCTCAGATTATTCCTAGTAACATCTTAACGCCTAAGCAATAAAGCAATGCCACAAAGATCTTTTTCAAAGTAGCTGTCTGGATCGAGTGGGCAGTTCTGGCACCGTATGGCGCTGTGATCATGCTGGCCAGCACAAGCCAGGCAAGCGCTGGTAAATAAACATACCCCAGGCAATAATCCGGCAATGATTGCGCGTGCATGAATCCATTGGCAATATAGCCCGCAGTGCCGGTAATCGCGATTGGGAAACCAATTGCAGATGCAGTGCCAATTGCCTGGTGAAGTTTGACATTGCAGATAGATAAAAACGGTACCGATAATAATCCTCCACCTATTGCAACCAGACTGGAGATTGCTCCGATGAGATTACCCGCTGCAAACAAACCGATTTTTCCAGGTAACTGAAAACTGGGTACTGGATTCAGCTTAAGCAGCATTTGTGTCGCAGCAAAGAAAATAAAAACAACAAAAATAATGCTTAATACTTGATTCGTTAGTGTGCTGGCTATTGTGGTGCCAATGAATGTACCCAGAAGAATGCCGGGTGTTATATGTTTAACGATGGTCCAATTGATGGCGCCATACGAATGATGCGCACGCAAACTGGCTGCTGAAGTGAAAATGATGGTAGCCATTGTAGTGCCTAATGCAAGATGCAGGATACGGTCAGGTAGAAAATCCTGTGCTGTAAAAATAAAAGTCAACGCAGGTACAATAATCAGACCGCCACCGATGCCCAACAAACCTGCAAAGAATCCGACAACAGCTCCCACACTCAGGTAAATTAACGGCCATTCCATTGACTGATGGTTTCGCTTGATTGAACAGTTTTTTCCATCTCTTAAGTAGAAATCTTGTAGTTAATGCCTGTGCTATTTTTTTTGCAAGGCAGGCAGGTTTCTGAAGTAGAGTTTATCTGGCGTTTATCGTTACACACCGTGTGTGGCCGTGTTCTGGCTGATGGAACGTAAGATATTATTTTAAAACTTTTTTCATTGGTTATGTTGTCGTAAGCACATAGTGTCCAATCAACTCCGTCAATGTTTTGTCACTTTTGATTGTGACTATTATTGACCTGGCTGCCTCAAATTTATGAGGCCACTTCTTTTTCTTTTATTAATACAGTATTTTCTGCATATGGCAAGGTGTCAGGATAATCTTTACTAAAGTGTAATCCCCGGCTTTCATGTCGTAGCATTGCGCTGCGTACGATCAAATCTGCTGTATCAACCAGATTACGCAATTCTAATAAATCACTGGTAACACGAAAATTTGCATAGTACTCATTAATTTCTTCACGCAAAAGTTCAATTCTGCGATGCGCTCGCTGCAATCGTTTATTTGTGCGGACAATGCCAACATAATTCCACATAAATCGCCTTAATTCATCCCAGTTATGCGCAATGACAATCTCTTCGTCTGCATCAGTTACACGGCTTTCGTCCCAATCGGGCAATTGCACTGATGGAAAGGATGGCTGTGTAACAATATCCTGTGCAGCTGATTGAGCCAGCACCAAGCACTCCAGTAATGAATTGCTGGCTAAACGATTTGCGCCATGCAATCCAGTATATGCAGTTTCTCCAATGGCATACAGATTATTCAGATCGGTTCTTCCATGTTGATCCGTCAGAATTCCGCCACATGTATAATGCGCAGCAGGAACAACCGGTATTGGCTCTTTCGTAATATCAATGCCGAGTTCCAGGCAACGTGCATGAATAGTGGGGAAGTGTTTTTTTAAGAAATGAGCTGATTTGTGCGAAATATCCAGATAAACGCAATCCAGGCCCCTTTTCTTCATTTCAAAATCTATTGCACGCGCTACAATATCACGGGGTGCAAGTTCAGCGCGCGGATCATGTCGGGGCATGAAGCGTTCACCATTAGGGAGTAGTAGTAAACCTCCTTCACCACGAACTGCTTCACTGATGAGAAATGATTTTGCATGCGGATGGTAAAGGCAAGTGGGATGAAATTGTATGAATTCCATATTGACGATACGGCAACCGGCTCGCCAACCCATCGCGATACCATCACCTGTAGCGGTGTCAGGATTGGTTGTATAGAGATAAACTTTACTAGCCCCACCGGTTGCAAGTATCGTATTTTGTGCAGTAAATGTATGAACTTTATCGTGCTTCTTGTCGAGAATATATGCACCAAGACATTGTTTTTTCTGATTCCTTGGATAATTCTGTAATTTATCACTGGTAATCAGGTCAATTGCAATATGCTGTTCCAATACCTGAATATTTGGATTATTTCTGATTTTTTCGATTAACGCATGTTGTACGGCTTTTCCAGTCGCGTCACCGCTATGAATAATGCGCCGGATGCTGTGACCACCTTCTTTAGTCAGATGATACCCTGTTTCGTTTTCCTGATCACTTGTGAATAAAACACCCTGATTTATTAACCAATGGATTGCCTGGGGTGCATTTTCTGCAATATAGCGAGTAACTGCTTCATCACATAATCCAGCACCAGCGATTAATGTATCTTGAACATGTTGTAAGGGAGAATCATCGTTTGATAATGATGCGGCAATACCGCCTTGTGCCCAAACGCTAGCACCTGTATTAACAGAGTGTTTGGTTACGATACAAATTTTTTTATACTGTGCCAAATGAAGAGCAAGCGTAAATCCAGCCAGACCACTGCCAATAATAAGTGTATCGAAATTATAATTCTGCATTTGATCTGAGGGAGTATTTTACTTATCTAATCGATGATCATAGCAGACTCAACCCGCTTAATGATCGAGTCTATAAAAGAATTCTGTAGAAGTGAACTAAATATAAAATCTAATTGTCTGTTACGCAGGCAACTTGTAGTTTCAGAGTTTCAATCGAATAGGTATACTTGATCCGTTGCGTTTCAATAGTATTAAATAGTATTAGTTTGCTGACAATAATTGTATCAATTCAAAACGCTCAGGGATCAAGCAACATGAGTGATCGGGAAGTCGATCAACAGTTAGTAGAACGAGTTCAAAGCGGGGATAAGCATGCTTTCGATCTACTTGTAATTAAATATCAGCGAAAGCTGGGGCGTTTGTTATCGCAATTTATTCGAGATTCGGCTGAAGTAGAGGACGTTACTCAAGAAACCTTTATTAAGGCATATAGAGCGTTACCTTCATTCAGAGGGGATAGTGCTTTTTATACTTGGTTGTATCGAATTGGGATTAATACGGCAAAAAATTTTCTGGTTTCTCAAGGAAGGCGGGCGCCCGTATTACAAGAATTTGATAATGAAGATGCGGAGAATTTTGAAGATAGCAGTCTTGTCAGGGAATTAAATACACCAGAGAGTGAACTGATGAGTAAACAAATTGCTCAAACAGTTAATCAAACGCTTGATGCGTTGCCTGAGGAATTGAGAACAGCAATTACATTGAGGGAAATTGATGGATTAAGTTATGAAGAGATTGCAAGTATTATGGGCTGTCCGATAGGTACTGTACGCTCACGTATTTTTCGTGCACGAGAAGCGATCTCTGAAGAATTGCGTCCGCTATTAGGAACAAGTAAAGACAAGAGGTGGTAATGTGAAGAATAAAGTATCTGAATTGATGGATGGTGAGCTTGACCAGCAGGAAGCTGTAAATATCATTGCAGCGCTCAAAAAGAATGACCAGCTACGTGAAAATTGGGAAACGTATCATTTAATTGGAGATACATTACGACAACCATCTAAATTATCAATAAATGTTTCTCATAAGATCAAAGCACAATTAATAAACGAACCAACCGTTCTATCTCCGCAAATGCCGCAAAACCTCCAGCGGCAAAAATATAAAGTCTTTGCCTTTTCAATTGCTGCTTCCCTGATAGCAATGGTTACCGGATGGATAGCGATTCAAAACTTATACCAGCCACAACAAATCATGATGGCAGAACGATCTAATAAAGAAAGCATGATGCCTGTTGTGCCGGTAAAAGTCTCAAATCCACCATCGTCGTTTGTTTATCAGCATCCACCAGTAGAAATTAATGATTATTTATTTGTGCATAGAGAATTCTTGCCGGGAACCACGGCGCAGGAACCAACAACTTATGTGCATCCAGTTAATGAAACTTATGAAAGATATGCTAGATGATCAGCCGTAAATCAATAGTCATATTATTATTTATACCCCTTATTTCTCAATCAGCATTTGCACAAGAATTAGTAACTTCATCAGAAGAAGCGCTCGGTTGGTTAAGAAAAATCACGAACGCACCTCGTCAACATAATTATCTCGGCACATTTATTTATTATGCAGATGGCCATATAGAAACATCGCGTATTGTTCATATGGTTGACCAGGATGGAGAACACGAAAGAATCGAGGTGTTAGATGGTCTTCCACGCATTGTTTTTCGTAACAATGATGAAATGAAGTGTTATTTGCCTGAAGGTAAAAAGATCTACACAGAGAAGCGATGGTTTCGTAAATTTTTCCCTGATCTCTTGCCCCAGCTAACGAATGATATTGATAAAAACTATGATATCAAATTGGGAAAACGAGAACGTGTTACGGGATATGATTGTCAGGTTATGACATTGATACCGCGTGATAATCTGCGGTATGCACATAAATTCTGGATTCACTCTGACACAGGATTGTTATTGAAAGCAGCTGTAATAACAGGTGATGGGATTGTAGAACAATTTGCATTTGCACACTTGGAAATTGATGGGGATATTAATTCAGAGTTATTGAAACCAAATCAAACTGTGCTGACAGAAGAATGGCAAACAACCAATTTGTTAACTTCGATGGTTAATGAGGGAGAATTGGCGTGGCAAACCAGTAAGTTGCCTGCTGGGTTTAAGAAATTAGTGGAAATGAAGCGCCATTTAACTGAAAAACAAATACTGGTCGATCATATTGCCATTTCAGATGGACTCGCAACAGTTTCAATCTTTATTGAACCCATTACAGAGCAATCTCCTCCACCGGTATCCGGTTTCTTTTCGAGCCGGGGTGCTATTAATATTTATGTCCGCATACTGGATGGTAATAAAATTACAACAGTGGGTGAGGTTCCCCTGGAAACAATTAAATTAATTGGTGATTCTGTTTTTAAGCAAGAGCAACTAAGTATTACCAATGTGACGAAAACACCTAAGCACTGAATTAATATCTCGCCTATTTTTTTACATAGATTGTATTTCGGTCATTCTGATTTTCCCTTAACAGAATTCTTAACAATAAACAGTAAATAGTAGATGTACTTTATTTACTCTAGATCTAATTTGTCAGTATATTGTGAATATTAATCATTCATATCGATTTATATCAAGGATAGGAATCATGCGTCAGTTTACGTTCATTCTATTATTAGTAATCACGCCCCTGGTAAATGCACAAACCAGCAGATTGCCGGATTTTACCGGACTTGTTGAGAAATATGGTGCTGCGGTAGTAAATATCAGTGCGACTCAAACTCAAAATGTTATAGCGAATCAAATTATCCCTGAGATCCCTAATATTCCTGAAGACTCACCTTTCTATGAATTCTTTAGGCGACATATGCAACCATTTTCAGCGCCAAGGAAAACCGAACCAAAATCAATGGGATCTGGATTTATTATCAGTACAGATGGTTATATTCTGACAAATGCGCATGTGGTTGAAACAGCCGATGAAATCACCGTAAAGCTTAATGATAAGCGTGAATTTGTAGCAGAGGTTATCGGTACAGATCGTAAAACAGATATTGCACTGATCAAAATTGATGCAACCGATTTACCGATCATTACAAAAGGAAATCCTGATGAGCTTAAAGTGGGTGAATGGGTGATTGCAATTGGTTCACCGTTTGGTTTTGAGAACAGCGTGACAGCAGGTATTGTTAGCGCTAAGGGACGCTCACTGGCACAAGAAAATTATGTTCCATTTATCCAGACTGATGTGGCCATTAACCCCGGTAATTCAGGCGGCCCTTTATTTAATATGATGGGTGAAGTAGTTGGAATCAATTCGCAAATATATAGTAGAACCGGTGGATTCATGGGACTCTCATTTGCCATACCGATCAATGTTGCGACTGAGATTGCTGATCAGCTGAAGGTGAGCGGAAAAGTTAGTCGCGGAAGAATTGGCATTATGATTCAGGAAGTCACTAAGGAACTGGCAGAGTCATTTGGATTATCGGGGGTTAACGGAGCACTGGTTGTATCGGTTGAGAAAAACGGCCCAGCGGATAAAGCTGGTATTAAAGCACGTGACATCATCATTCAATTTGATGGAAAAGATGTTGCAGCTTCCGCAGATTTGCCACGTATTGTTGGTAATACAAAACCAAATTCGACGGTGTCCATTCATGTCTGGCGGGATAGTACGGTCAAAAAAATGTCGATCGAGGTAGGGGAAACTCCTGCTGATGAATCAATCGATCAACGTAAATTCAAACAAGGTAAAAAACCCGATACATCCAATCGACTCGGACTTGCGTTAAGAGAATTAACATCGGAACAAAAGAAGCAACTAAGCTTGAATAATGGGTTAATAGTCGAAGACATTCAGTCGGGTGTTGCCAGTCGTGCAGGAATACGCGTTGGTGATGTTATTCTTGGTTTTAATAGTAAGGATGTGAAAACCGTAGAGCAGTTTAACCAATGGCTTGAACAGGTTGAGAATGGGCGTAATATTGCTTTATTAATTAAAAGAGGGGATATCACTACTTTTATAACAATGAAGCTGATTAATAATGACAAAAAATAAGAAAAATATTGTCGACCAGAATACTATAAAAGAATTTATTGTTTATGGGCGTGAAGACTGTCATTTATGTCAGGATATGATACTTGCCTTGCAGAATTTGCAGGAGCAAGTATCATTTAAGTTTGAAATGATTAATATCGATACCAGCGTACGATTAATTACACTTTATGGAAATAAAATACCAGTATTGATATCAAAGTTGGACAATAAAGAAATTTGTCATTATTTTCTGGATAGGACAGCTTTAGATGAATATCTTGTGAAATTTCGATAGAATGCTGCCTCCTGCTATGGCGATCTTTGTGTTTATTGATATTTTTAAATTTCGCCATTTAAATCTTGCATAATTACTTCATAAAGTCCAAATCCTAATGCAGCATATCCGAAATTTCTCAATAATTGCTCATATCGACCATGGCAAATCAACATTAGCAGACCGAATTATTCATATTTGCGGTGGCTTATCAGATCGTGAAATGGAAGAGCAAGTTCTGGATTCCATGGATCTGGAACGTGAAAGAGGCATTACAATTAAAGCACAGACTGCTGCATTACGGTATAAGGCACGGAATGGTGAAATCTATTTATTAAATTTAATCGATACGCCTGGGCATGTTGATTTTTCATACGAAGTATCACGTTCGCTGGCTGCTTGTGAGGGAGCGTTATTAGTCGTAGATGCTTCGCAAGGGGTTGAAGCACAAACAGTTGCAAATTGTTATACGGCAATTGAGCAAGGTGTTGAGGTTATCCCTGTTTTAAATAAAATTGATTTACCTGCATCAGACCCCGATCGCGTTATTGATAATATTGAAGAAGTCATTGGCATTGATGCCCATGATGCTCTAAGAGTCAGTGCAAAGACAGGCGAAGGCGTGGTGGATGTATTGGAAGCATTGATTGCCAGAATACCTGAGCCTAAGGGCGATCCTGATGCACCGGTAAAAGCACTTATTATCGATTCATGGTTTGATAATTATGTCGGTGTTGTGATTCTGGTACGGGTGATGGATGGGACGATCAAGCCGGGAGATAAAATTCTGTTGATGTCCAATAAGGCTGTACAGGTTTGTGAGCAGGTTGGTGTATTCATGCCAAAATCGGCTAACCGTAATTCACTGAGTGCGGGCGAAGTTGGCTTTATAATTGCCGGCATTAAAGAACTTGATACTGCTAAAGTAGGTGATACGGTAACACTGGCAAACCGACCAGCAGAACAACCATTACAAGGTTTTAAGGAAATCAAACCACAAGTATTTGCTGGATTGTATCCCGTGGAATCAAATCAGTATGATGCCCTGAGATCGGCGCTGGAGAAATTGAAACTGAATGATTCATCGCTCCACTTTGAACCTGAAACATCTCAAGCGCTGGGTTTCGGTTTCCGTTGCGGGTTTCTCGGCTTGTTGCACATGGATATTGTGCAGGAACGTCTGGAGCGGGAATACGACATGAATTTGATTACAACTGCACCCACAGTGGTTTATCAGATACTGATGCGTGATGGCACAATCATTGAAATTGAGAATCCTTCGAGAATACCGGATCTTTCCAAAATAGAGGAAATCCGCGAACCTATCATCACATCAACCATTTTAGTCCCTGAAGAGTATGTTGGTGCCGTTATTACATTGTGTATCAGCAAGCGTGGCATTCAAAAGAATATGCAGTATATGGGCAAGCAAGTCATGCTCACGTATGAAATGCCATTAAATGAAGTTGTTATGGATTTCTTTGATCGATTAAAATCGACCAGTCGCGGTTATGCCTCACTTGATTATGAATTTAAGGAATTCCGTGCTTCTGATCTGGTGAAACTGGATATATTGATTAATGGGGATAAGATTGATGCTTTGTCACTCATTATTCACAGAAGTAATAGTCTATATCGTGGACGTGAATTAGCACAGCGAATGCGCCAATTAATTCCTCGGCAAATGTTTGATATTGCTGTACAGGCCGCAGTGGGCGCGCATATTATTGCACGGGAAAGTGTTAAAGCATTACGGAAAAATGTGCTCGCAAAGTGTTATGGGGGTGATATTACGCGTAAACGCAAATTATTGGAAAAACAAAAGGCTGGAAAGAAAAGGATGAAGATGGTTGGTAATGTTGAGATTCCACAAGAAGCATTTCTGGCAATTTTGCAGGTTGATAATAAATAATGAAAAATAAATATAAAATTAGCTTGCTGAGCATTCAAGTTAATCAAGTACAAGAAATGATTGATAGTTACTTTGACCAGCTATCAAAGGAATTATCATGAGTTTTCCTTTAATATTATTTACGTTGCTTGTTATTACCGGCAGTATCTGGTTGCTGGATTACTTTATTTTACGGCGCAAGCGGAAATCTGATGAAAATGAGCCCTGGTGGGTCGAATATCCCAAGAGTTTTTTTCCGATTATTTTAATCGTTTTCAGCTTGCGTTCATTTGTAATCGAACCATTTAAAATACCATCCGGCTCGATGATACCTACTTTACTGGTGGGTGATTTTATTCTGGTCAACAAATATACCTATGGCATTAAGTTACCTGTTATCAACAAAAAAATAGTGACCATGAACGAACCAGAACGCGGGGATGTTATGGTGTTTCGCTATCCGGAAGATACTTCCATTGACTATATTAAGCGCGTTATCGGGTTGCCAGGTGACACAATTACTTATCACAATAAGCAGTTGATTGTTAATGATGAAATAATAAGAATGGACTATGAGGGCGATTATAAATATATAGAAGATGGCTTTGGCTATATCTATTCTGATCGATTTACTGAGCATCTGGGCGATGTGACCTATTCAATCCTGATTAATCAGGAAGCAAGTAGCCTGCAGTTCTCAAATGTAAGAAGATTTCCATTCAGGGAAAATTGTAAGTACCACCGGACAGGCTTTACCTGTGAGGTACCGGCAGGAAGCTACTTCACGCTGGGTGACAATCGTGACAGCAGCAGTGATAGTCGTTACTGGGGCTTTGTGCCAGAAGAGAATATTGTTGGCAAAGCATTTTTGATTTGGTGGAATTTTGGTAATTTTGATCGTGTCGGATTAACTATTAAATAATTAACAATTCTTTTACTGGGGGAGAGGGGGTATGTATCACAGTACAATACAAAAACAAAAGGGTGCTAGCTTATCGAACTTATTAGTATGGTCAGTGATATTAATATTTATTTCGATCCTGGGTATGAAGCTGATACCTGTTTATATGGAACATGCCACAATTAAGAAAGCATTGGTTACAATTTCCAAAGATGTTACGTTACAAAGTGCGCCACTCAGTGAAATTAGATTGTCATTCGATAAACGTGCGCAGATAGATAATATAAAAACTATCAGAGGAAAAGATATTGAAATTAATTTGGAAAAAGAGCAAAAAGTTTTAAGTGTAAAATACTCTGTGAAAACACCTCTTTTTGCAAATATAGCACTTAT
>JBBTCY010000187.1:0-5383 GCA_038043005.1 Pseudomonadota bacterium | reverse complement strand
GAAGGACATTTATCGCGGTTACGCGCTAATTTTGTTAACCAGCAGGCATTGTGTGATTTGGCGCTTAATCTTGAACTGGACCAATTAATTCGATTGGGCGAGGGTGAACTAAGAAGTGGCGGATGTTCGCGGCCATCAATACTTGCCAATGCCTTGGAAGCTGTACTTGGCGCCATTTATCTGGATAGTGACTTTGTGAAAGCGGAAGCGGTTATCGCAACACTGTATTCATCCATGCTAGATAACATCGATTTTAAAACACAAGGTAAAGACCCAAAAACACTACTGCAGGAATTCTTGCAAAGCCAGAAAATAGCCTTACCGGAATATTCCGTCGTTACAACCGTAGGCAAGGCGCATAAGCAGCAGTTTAAAGTAGAGTGTATTATTCCGATGTTTAATATCCGAACAATCGGTGAAGGTACGAGCCGCCGCAGTGCAGAGCAGGCAGCAGCAAAATTAGCCTATGAAGAAGCCTGTTTGAATCACTAATCAATAAAACTTTCCGGATGGTCATTGTTATTAATAATACTATTTACTTATCAGCATGACGACTGATATTGGTTTTCGAGCTGGATATATCGCAATCGTCGGCCGTCCCAACGTTGGCAAATCAACATTACTAAATCAATTACTGCAACAAAAAATAAGTATCACTTCCAGGAAGGCTCAAACCACACGTTTCCGTATTAACGGCATTCTGACTGATCCGGCATCACAGTTTATTTTTGTGGATACGCCAGGGTTTCAGACTCAGTATATCAATCGCTTAAATACAGCCATGAATCGTGTGGTAACGCAGACTATTCATGATGTGGATGTCATATTATTTGTTATTGAAGCATTGCAGTTTGATAAACGGGATCATATGGTTCTGGATTTATTACCGAAGAATAAACCAATCATTCTGGTTATCAATAAAATTGACAATGTTTTAGACAAAAATCAATTATTGCCTTTTCTGACTGAGATGTCTAAACAATATAATTTCTCAGAGATGATACCAGTTAGCGCACTGGATCAAATTCAATTAGCTGAATTACTCAATACGATTCGTCCTTATTTGCCTGAGAATCCGCCACTCTATGATAAAGATACTGTGACCGATCGCAGCGAACGGTTTATAGCCAGTGAATTCATACGGGAAAAGTTATTTCGCCTGATTGGTGACGAAATTCCCTATTCAACCAATGTTGTGATTGACCAATTTAAGAAAGAGGATGGTATATATAAGATATATGCCACGATCCTTGTTGATAAATCCCGACAGAAAGCGATCATCATCGGGAAAAGCGGTGAGAAACTCAAGCTGATTGCCAGTCAGGCGCGTAAAGATATGGAAGAATTCTTCGGTGAGAAAGTATATCTGGAAGTTTGGGTTAAGGTAAAAACGGGTTGGTCGGATGATATAAGTGTTTTAAGAAATTTAGGGTATGAATAGACAGAGCAATGCAAGTTTTCAATTTATTAAATAAATTACAGTATTCCTTAAATAATATTAGCAATCTGATTTAGAATTAAGAAAATCCTCTTGAAGGTTACCAAGGAACTTAAGCTATGATTGAACTGGGCGTCAATATTGATCATGTGGCAACCTTAAGGCAAGCACGCGGTACTCAATATCCAAGTCCTATTGAAGCAGCTTTGATCGCGGAAACTGCAGGTGCAGATGCGATCACACTGCATCTGCGCGAAGATCGTCGACACATCCAGGATACCGATGTCGATATTCTGCGTAATCTGCTGAAAACGCGAATGAATCTTGAAAGTGCGGTCACCGATGAGATGATTGATATCGCACTGAAAGTAAAGCCACATGATATCTGTCTGGTTCCGGAACGACGGGAAGAGCTGACAACGGAAGGTGGATTGGATGTTATAAAACATGCAGAACAGATAAAACGTGCCTGTGGTCGACTGGGGGATGCCGGTATTCGCGTATCACTTTTTATTAATGCAGATCCACTTCAGATTGAAGCAGCTTCTCAAGTGGGTGCGCCGGTTATTGAAATTCATACAGGAAGCTATGCAGATGCTTCAAGTATGGCGATCCAGCAGAACGAACTGTCCATTATACAAAAAGCTGTTACTTTTGGCAGTGCGCTTGGCTTAAAGATTAATGCCGGGCATGGCCTGCATTATCAGAATGTACAATCAATCGCAGCAATTCCGGAAATTGCCGAACTTAATATTGGTCATGCAATTGTGGCAAGAGCCATTTTTGTAGGGTTTAAACAAGCTGTGCAAGAAATGAAACAATTGATTCTTGAGGCACGCAAATGATCTATGGAATCGGTGCCGATATTGTTGATTCAACTCGTATTGAAAAATCACTGGAGCGATTTGGAGAAAGATTTGCAAAGCGCATACTGACCGAGAGCGAGTGGAACGAATACACCGGCAGCAGTAAACCGGTCATGTTTCTGGCAGGTCGTTTTGCTGCCAAGGAAGCGCTTTCAAAAGCAATCGGTACAGGTTTACGCCACCCGGTCAATCTGGATTATATAACAATTACACATGATAATTTAGGTAAGCCTTTTTTTGAATTTCACCCTGAGCTTTGCCGCCTGATTAGCGACAAAGGAATTACCCGGCATTATCTTTCAATTAGCGATGAAAAGAATATCGCCTGTGCTTTTGTGATATTGGAGAAATAACTATGACACTCGGGCCAGTTATGCTCGATATAGAAGGTATTGCCCTTACCGAAAACGATAAAAGAAGGTTCCTGCACCCATTGACTGGCGGAGTTATTCTTTTTTCAAGAAATTATGTTGATAATCAACAGCTAACTACGCTAACCAATGAAATTCATGCACTAAGAAATCCGCACCTGCTGATCGCAGTAGACCACGAAGGAGGGCGGGTGCAACGGTTTCGTAAAGACTTTACACCCATACCGGCCATGCGTGAATTAGGAAAAATATGGGATAACCATCCGACACGCGCATGTCACCTCGCCAAACAGGTTGGATTTGTTCTGGCTGCAGAATTAAACGCCTGTGGTGTTGATTTTAGTTTTACGCCAGTACTGGATATTGACCATGGATTGAGCAGTGTGATCGGTGATCGCTCATTTCATCGGGATGCAAATGTCATTGCGGATCTTGCGCATCAATTGATGCTGGGTCTCAAGAAAGGCGGGATGTTATCTGTCGGGAAGCATTTTCCGGGTCATGGCTATATTCAGGCCGATACCCATTTTGAGAAGGCTATTGATGAGCGCTGCTACATTGATATCGAGATGAATGACCTTATTCCATTTCAACGAATGATTAATGCTGGCTTGGCTGGCATTATGCCAGCACACGTCATTTATACCAAAGTTGATCAGAATCCGGCTGGTTTTTCTAAAATATGGCTCCAGAAGATCCTGCGCAATGATCTGCAATTTGATGGATGTATCTTTAGTGATGATCTCAGTATGAATGGTGTGGCGCATTATGAATCGATTGTATTGCGCGCTCAAACTGCACTCAATGCTGGCTGTGATATGGTTCTGGTCTGCAATAACCCCGAAGGTGCGGATGAGGTTCTAAAGAATTTACACTGGGACATACCCATTACAAGTCTTTCTCGCCTTGCACGCATGCATGCTAAAAAGAATTTTCCCACAATGACTAAATTGCATGAAAATGGCGATTATGTTCAAGCAGTTCGTGAAATCAGTATTATTGGATGCGAAAGCAGAGACCTGCCGTTCCAATAAATACCATTTCTTTTTAAAAGAACTGATCTGCATTTGATCATGGCATATCAGGGAGACTTTTAAATCGACAATTTTTCTCCTGAGAGTGAGATTGTTATTCATACGCTATATAATTAGCCAATTACAAATTTACTTATAGGCTTTTCATATGTCAGAATCATTTGACGTTGCAGTGATTGGTGCGGGTCCGGGTGGTTATGTAGCAGCCATACGATGCGCACAGCTTGGATTAAAAACTGTTTGTATCGATGAATGGAAAAATGCCAAAGGTAAAGCCAGCCTGGGTGGCACCTGCCTCAATGTTGGCTGTATTCCATCCAAGGCATTGCTTGAATCTTCAGAAAACTATTATAAAGCGCTACATAAATTTGCTGCACACGGTATTCAGATTGATCATGCATCAATCGATGTGCCTGTCATGATTTCACGAAAAGATAAAATTGTAACGACCTTCACTGCCGGTATTGCCTCACTTTTTAGAAAAAATAATATTAAATCGATGCATGGCCGTGGAACGCTGTTAAAGCGTGAAAAATCGGACAGTATCTGGACAGTTGAAATTAGAGAAGGCGACACGGTTGAGAAGATTCAGGCAAAGCATATTATTCTGGCAACAGGGTCAATCCCTCGTCAATTACCGCTTATTCCGATCGATAATCAAATAATATTGGATAATGTGGGTGCATTGGCTTTAACTGAGATACCTAAACGATTGGGCGTGATTGGAGCCGGTGTCATCGGTCTGGAAATGGGAAGCGTATGGCGCAGACTGGGGGCAGAGGTTACGATTCTTGAGGCTATGTCAGGATTTCTAATGGCAGCTGATGAACAGATTGCAAAAGAAGCCAAAGCAATATTTACTAAGGAGCCTGGCTTGGCAATTAATACAGGCGTTAATATCAAATCCATCAAGGTAGGCAAAGCTGGTATTACGATAGAATTTATTAATTCAATCAATGAACCACAAACGTTGGAGGTAGATAAATTAATTGTTGCAATTGGCCGCATTCCCAATATAACTGGATTAGGTCTGCAAGAAAATGGTCTTTTGTTAGATGAACGGGGGTTTATTGGCGTCGATTCATACTGCCGTACTAATTTACCGAATGTTTATGCAGTAGGGGATGTTGTCCGTGGTCCAATGCTCGCCCATAAAGCTTCTGAAGAGGGTGTTGCGGTAGCTGAAATGATTAGTCATCAAGAGAAACAGTTATCCTCTGAATCAGAACCGGTTGATTTTAATACAATTCCATGGGTTATTTATACATCACCTGAAATTGCCTGGGTTGGAAAGAATGAACAGGAACTAAAAGCAGCAGGGATTGCATATAAAGTTGGCCAGTTTCCATTTATAGCCAATGGTCGTGCCCGTGCATTGGGAGAAACCAGTGGATTTATAAAAGTACTGACAGATGAAAAAACAGATCGAGTGCTGGGTATTCACATGATCGGTCCACATGTTTCAGAGCTTATTTCAGAAGCGGTTATGGCAATGAAGTTCTCTGCAAGCAGTGAAGATATTGCAAGCATTGTTCATGCCCATCCTTCATTATCGGAGGTGCTGCATGAAGCAGCACTGGGAGTGGATAAGCGCGCATTACATATTTAGCAGGAAATCTACTAACGATCTTGCCGCTTATCCATATTCAGTCAAATTTTTACTAATTATGATTT
>JBBTCY010000186.1:0-1981 GCA_038043005.1 Pseudomonadota bacterium | reverse complement strand
CATCTCAGTAAGTTAACACACTTTTATAAGTGCTTAACTTCCTAAGACCCAAGAATATTATACAATATACTGATTCATTGGGATATTTCAACAATAGAGTTTTCGCGAGCTATGCCGCTGATAACTCGACCTGATGGATTGCGTATTTGAACAATTTGTCCTTCCGCCGCATCAGATAATGCCTGACCCTCAGAACTTACGCTGAATCCACGGCCTTTTGCAATCATGCTTACTTTTTGTCCACGTAATATAACATAGGGTGCGCGTAGCATTTGCGAACGTAACGGTTGGCCGGCCGAGAGATTATTAGTGGCTATCTTTCCAATTACCTGGGCTGTATCGGTATATATTCCTTCCGGCATTTGTGCGAGATTGACATTCTGTGGCGTAACATCTTCAATATCGATTGATTTTCCTTTCGAAACAGGTCTTGCAATATGCAATACATCAGCCATGACCTTGATATCAACCTGAACATATATTGCCCATGCTGTATCACCATTACAACGCACACCAACAGATGATTTTCCCCATAAGCGGGCCCCGGTTGGGGTAAAAGGTTCGAGCTTCCGGCAATTGGGTAATGTCATATGAGGGTCAATCTTGTCGACTGTCACAATCACCTGGCCGGATGTATTTGCAATATTGCGATAAACAAAATCCTCAACAGCAGCCTGAATCAATGCAATTTCCTGATAACGTGACACAGAACCATGTTCTGACGCCAGTAATAAAGAAGACTTTCCAATTATTAACAAGCATAAGCTAACCAGTATGTAACGCATCATAGTTGTCACCAAAAATTTGCCGCTCCCGGCAATTATTGCCGCTTCATCGAGATATTAAACAAACGCCACATCATATTTTTTTCAAGATAGCGGCTATTTCATCCTTTTTTCATCAATTGATCAATCTTAGAAAGGTAATAACATAGCTGGCATGTTATATGCTTAATAAAAGATATAGTGCTCTAAATAACAGGGATTTTAAAATGGCAAGCAAACTTGATAATACACTCAATTTTCACCATCAGGCGCTAAGTCTGAGAGCTGCTCGGCAAGAATTACTTTCTGGTAATGTCGCGAATGCTGATACGCCAAGTTTTAAAGCAAAAGACATTGATTTTTCAAGTGTACTACAAGAGAAGTTAACTGCAAATACTGACAACATCCGCAAAACGGAGTTAAAAATAACATCTCCAATGCATTTGAGCGGAACTGCTGAAAGCATCATAAATAGTAACACATTATATCGAGTCCCTTTGCAGCCCAGTGCGGATGGAAATACAGTTGACATGGATGTGGAGCGTACTCGTTTTGCTGATAATGCAGTTAAGTATGATGCCAGCATAACATTTATCAGTAATCAATTCAGAAACTTATTGGCAGCAATTCAGGAGAGATAATTATGTCATTATTCAATGTATTTGATGTGGCCAGTTCATCAATGTCTGCGCAATCTCAAAGACTTAACGTCGTTGCGAGTAACTTATCCAACGCAGACAGCGTCACCAGTTCGACCGGCGAACCCTATCGCGGGCGGCAAGTTGTTTTCAGCACGTTGAAAGCAAATGAGAATGGTGCCAGTGGCGTTAAAGTGGCTGGGATTGTGCATGACCAAACACCGATGAAACAAATATTCGATCCCAAGCACCCTAAAGCAAATAAAGATGGCTATGTCACGATGCCTAACGTCAATGTAGTCGATGAAATGGTCAATATGATGTCGGCATCACGCTCATACCAGAATAGCGTCGATATGATGAACACAACCAAATCATTGTTACAGAAAACCCTATCGATCGGTCAATAAGGATAAACGCCATGAGCTCAACACAGCCAATCACGAGTAATTCACAATTATTCTCATCAGGCAATGCAACAGAAAAAACTGTCAAGAGTACGGCAGACAGTGCGCAGGATCGCTTTATGAAACTACTCGTAACACAGATGAAAAACCAGAACCCGCATAAGCCGCTTCA
>JBBTCY010000185.1:0-1991 GCA_038043005.1 Pseudomonadota bacterium | reverse complement strand
CGACTTTATCAGCGGCAATTTGCGCTGCGCTATCAACAATCGCCTATGCTGATGCAATACTCGTTAACGGCCCCATGAAGTTCAATCCAATTGCAGGCTCGGCTTATGAACAAACCACGACTGATCCACTTATCCTCAATAGTGAGCCTTGGGTAATCCCCAAAGGATTTACACAACGCATTATTTCAGATGAAAATAATCTGGATATTTATTTTAATTCAAACGATTTGAATGATATGAATACGGTCAATGAAACCGGAAAGCATGCTGGCCAATACTTGTACCGTACTCATGAAGTGCGTCCGAGCGCAGACCCTTACTTAGGAGGCGCTGTTTCAATAGTGGACTTAAAAACCGGTGAGACCAGTATTTTGGCACAGCGTTCCGATTGGGAAGCCCTGGATGGTCTTGTATGGACACCTTGGCAGACACTTCTTTTTGCTGAAGAAACAATTACAGCACAATTACCTGATCCTGACGCTCCTAATGCACAAAGTGGCATGTTATACGAATTGAAGTTTGCAAATAACGATCCAACCACTGTTGAGGAAATCAAGGTACGTCCCATGATTGGATCTTTATCCCATGAAGGCATTGAAATCGATGATGAGGGGAACGTTTATGTTATCGACGAGGATAGAAAGGGTTCTATTTATAAATTTGTTCCAGATACCTATGGCGATTTGAGTAGCGGACAACTACATGCTCTGCGAGTGAAAAATAGTGCCAAGACAGGTGAAGCTGAATGGGTGGCTCTGGATATGAATCAGGTTCAGATCAACGCCTGGATCGCTGCTCAGGCAGTAAACGCCACTCCTTTCTGCCGCCCGGAAGACCTGGAGCGCATTGAGAACACTCTGTATGCAGCGTTGACCTGCGAAGATGCCACCAACCCTGCTAACACCAGCGGCCCAGGAGCGATACTTGCAGTAAATCTAACACCCGTACCCAAGGTTGGTTATTTTGTTCAACCAGGCGTTAATGTTCCCTTTGAAGTCAAACCTACTGGTACCACTCCTGGTGTGACCGGCTTCAAAAGTCCCGATAATCTGGCAAAAGGTCCGGATGGAAAACTGTGGATTGTTGAAGACAACGACAACAGTGATATCTGGGTCGCCTTGCCTGATGGGAATGGGGATGGCTACAGTGATGGCGTATATTTATTCGCTTCCCTTAAAGACAAGACAGCGGAAGGCACTGGCATCTATTTTGGCAAAGATCCAAACACCTTGTTCGTAAATGTTCAGCATTCCGGTACAGGCAATGACAAGACCATGGCAATTACCAAAATAAACGATTAAGCCTCAATCCATCGATCAATTTTCCTTCACAGAGTAGTCAATAAACATTTTTAAAGGAACAAATTCCCATGAAAACCACCAATATCCTTATTATCGTAGCCGTGTATGTTAGCTTTGTTATATCAAGTATTTCATTTATAGATTGGATGACTTTTTCGGATATCGTCTTCGGATTCCACCTCTATTTTGGATATCTCATACTTTGCCTGATCTATAGCAAACCAAAAAGTCATATGCAATATTTCCAGGAAAGGCCATTGCATGAAGGAAATCAGCCTGTCTATGATGACAACGAGATATACGAATATTAAGAAACAAGCAGTGATCTGAACACGGTTATCGATAGGGATGAAGCTGCTAAAAACTTAGCTTAGTTGCATCATCTTTGTCGATCACAATGTGTGCGATCTTTTAATACATAGCCATTTTATATTTTTTTCTAATCAGCAGATTCTCACGATAGATATTTAAAATCTCTACCTTCCCTAACTTGTGTAGATAAACTGCTTGACCCAAGCATTACTAACGGTAATGTCACAATAATCCTAGAGATTATGGGCATGTTGAATTGGGTTCTATATTCGCTATGTTTTATTCTCTCCTAGTATTGAACCTTCCGGCCAGCTAACTGCTAGCAATCGTTGGGAACGATTCCCACAAAAAATATGAATCTAGTAAGTTGATTTCATA
>JBBTCY010000184.1:2353-6791 GCA_038043005.1 Pseudomonadota bacterium | reverse complement strand
ATCGTGCTGCGACTGCTTTGGATGCATTGCCCGTTCTACTGGCTTCTTTTAAATCTTGCAGCACGTTTTCCATCTTTACACGTTGCAGGGAACCCAAGCGCAATTCGAGGTCAGGCAGAAAAATGCTGGCATATAAAGACATTCTTTCAGCAGCAAGTATCGCCTGATTTTTATCAGACGCAAATGTTGCTTCAATCTGACTCATACTTCTGTTCATTTGACTAATCAGACCGTTGCTGATGCTACTGACAATTTCATTTGCCACGACATTTGCCATATTACCGGTCAATTGTGCCTTGATGCGATTATTGCCTGCTGGATTATCCTGAGAAATAAATCCTTCAACAATACGATAGAAAAATTCCCCTTCGATTTGTTTTTCCCTCGCAGAATCAACATCCGTATCCCGATCAGAAATAATCCCTTCGACTTCACGCAGTACGCCGATCAGGAAACTCCTGGCCAGCGGGATAACAATATTTTCACGTGCTATTGCCACATTAATCAGGTCATCCGCATTTGCTTTATTTAAGGTTTTCCTGCCATGTATAAATGCCAAGGTAATCTGATCGTCAATATCCGGATTATTGCCGGACTTAATGGTTTGTCTGTCGGTTGTCAGAACTTTATTTTCCCTGCCTGCTGTTCCGATAATCGCCAAATAGGCAGCATACGCCCGGTCCCATTCAAGGGTCAGTTCATCGGTGGACATATCATCAAAATGATCGGTCACCAAGGTTATCCGGTTATAAATCGCGAGCGCAAAAACGCGTTGCAATGATTTGTCGATGGCTTGCGCCGCCAATAAAACCTGATCCTCATTCTTGATAAAGCCAATCGCTGCCAGAATATCCTGATCAATCACCGATCCGTAGAGCTGGTCAACAATCTGTGTCAATTGCTGCAAATCACCGGCATACTCGGCCAGAATAGCATCTGCATTAATTGGAAATTCCTTCCGCAATACACCGATTGCCTGGAATGCGGCTACTGCGCCATCTATGATTAAGGCTGTATCATTCGTTTTACTGTATTTGGATAAATTGAGTTCATGTTCATAGCTGGTCAGGATCGTTGAAATCGTTTTACGTGCTTCTGCCGATTTAGACACACTATTTTCACTGCTTGCACTTTGCAGATTATTTAACGCAGTTTCCAGATTGCTACGCACACCAGCACCTAGACGCAGTTCTAGATCCAGCAGAAGAATATTTGCAAAATACACCGCTCCTGCAGCTTCTGCCATAGCATGGACACGATCTTTACCAATACTTTCTGCTTGGCCATTCATCTCACCTTTTACCCGGCCAATTAATCCTTTACTTAACTCACTAACAATCTCATCTGCTACGATTCCTGAAGCATTTCCTGTCAACTGGGCCTTAATAAGCAAGTTACCTGTTGGATTATCTCGCGCAATGAGTGATTCGATAATACGATAAAAAACTTCACCTTCTTTTTGTTCTATGGCTGTAGTTTCTAGATCAGAATTTCTATTTTCAATGACACCTGCCACTTCACGTAAAACCGCAATGTAATATGCACGAGCCAATGACATCCTTATAGCGTAGCGTTCAACACTAAAGTTAGCGAAGTCTTCGGTTGGATTGTTTTTATTTAATGCAGTCCTAACGCGCTCAAATGATTCATTAATTAAAATATCCAACCCAGGATTGGAACCTTCTTGTATAGACTGTCTATCAGCAGCAAGAACCTGATTGGCTCTTGCAACAGTACTGGCAATGGCTTGAAATGCCGCTACTGATTCATCTAATATTTGCAGTAATGTAGCAGACGTTGCGCTATCAAATTGGTCTCGTATCGCTGCAATACGATTCCAAATACTTTGGTAAAAAACACGCTGCAAAGTTTTGTCTATTACCTGACCCGCCAATTTTGGCTCATTCTCACCTTTGATATTATTAATTGCAGCCAGAATATCACTATTCAGTTGCAAGCCATTAGCCGTATCAACTTCCTGCACCAAGGTTTGCAACGCGCCAGTATAAGCACTGGTAATGGCGTCTGCATTGATTGGTGATTCCTTGCGTAACGTTCCTATTGTTTTGAAAGCAGCAACTGCCGTTTCAATTGCCTGAACATTGGATGATGCGGCTACCGTAGTCGCATTACCCATACAAAACAAAATAAAACACATACTCACCATCAATGACTTGCGCAGTGAGTTTACGAATCCCTGAACTAAAAACATTTTAAAATCTCCTTGGGTTAATTAATGCTAATACAAATGATAACGATTATTATTCACAAATTCAATTAAAAAAACTACTGTCTCTTTTTTATTTACTAGAAATTAGCAATCAAAGTGGCTCTGATCGCAATCGGTGAACCCGGGGTGATATTGAAATCATTCTGTGCTGCGGCGAAGTACTTGCTATCAAACAAATTCTCAATATTCAACTGACCGCGGAAGCGTTTGGTAAACTGTGCAAACAGTGCGGCATCAACGCGCGTAAAATCAGGCACATTAACCCGGTTGGTCAATGAAGAAAACATATCACCCCGATGAATCACACCCAATGCCGCACCAATGCTTGGCGTAATATCATAGCGGCTCCACATTGAAAAGGTATGTCGTGGAAGCTCGGCAACCGTTGCTCCTTTTCTTGCGACGCCCATGATGTCACTGGTAATTTCTCCCACCTGATAGGCATAACCACCCATTACGCTCCAGTTTGAAGTGAGTTGACCGGCAAGACTGACTTCAACGCCTTCGGTACGCTGACCTTTGGTCAAGAAAGTTTGCCCTCCGATAATTGAATTAATAACATTACTGCGATCTAATTGATAAACAGCAGTAGTGAAAGCCAGATCAGGGCGTATATCCCATTTGATCCCGGCTTCCAGTGTTGTAAATTTCTCCGGCTTGAGCGTTTCAATCGTGACGTTTAAAGCCGTCAGTTGATCGCCGGCGCGTGGCACATAGGCCTGGCTATAACTTGCATAAAATGAAACCGGCTGGAACGGCTTATAGATCACACCGAATCGTGGTGCGATCAGGTCATCTCTTGTTTTTAAATGATCCCTTGGGCCGTTCTTTTGCTGGAAATCTACTTCGAACAAATCATAGCGCACTCCGGCAATCACCTGGAGTTGAGGGGTTATCTCAATCTGATCCTGAATGTAGAGCGAAGTGACATTCACAATGCTGCGGTTTAATGCGTCCAGATCCCCGCCCGAATCCCGTGTTCTAAAGGTAATCGGGACATTGGTGATCGGATTGCTGAACGGAACCAGCAGACTGGTATTAGCCAGATTATTATTGAATAAGCCCGTTTCACGCCTGTTATGGGTTTCCTGTCGACCTACTTCGACACCCGCCATCAGCGTATGTGAAATCGGCCCTGTATTTAAGGAGTAGAGAAAATTTGTTTGATTGAAGACATTTTCACGCGTTGTTGCATTGCTATAAGCACCCAGTGATACCTGCCCAAGATTATTGAGCCCACCATTAGCAAATACATTTTGATAGAACTTATCATAAGTTGCATAATTCGTCCGGTTTTGCAGTGTAATCCCAGAATCAAATCGGTGTTCAATCAATGAATTAAACGATAATACGTCAACACTCGTAGGACTGCGTCTAGGATCCCCGAAAAACTGGGATCGTTGAACATCAACCGGCCGGCCATTAAATGAAGTAACTCCCCGATCAGCTGTGCGTTCATCATGAAACCGCTCCATGTTCAGAACAACTTTGGTTCGATTTGTCGGCTTGAGTGTGACCGTTGGAGAAACTCCAAGCCGCTCCATACTGACGCCATCCCGGAAACTGCCCGCATCCTCATACAAGGCATTCAGACGGAATGCAGCTACATCGTTAATGACACGCCCCACATCGGCTGTCATTCTTTTTTGATTGAATGACCCGCCCTGAAAAGAAAATTCCTGCACAGGATTCCAGTTGGCTTGCTTTGTGACACGGTTAATCACGCCACCCGAACCGCCGCGTCCGAAAATCATGCCGTTAGCGCCTTTCAGCACATCGACACGTTCTATGTTATAAAGATCCCGGTAATATTCGACATCATCCCGGATGCCGTCCGTAAAGAAATCCCCCGTTGAACGGTTACCCCGGAACACAATCGCATCCCGATTACCCTCTCCTTGCGATACGCCAACCCCCGGCACATAACGCACGGCATCGCCAATACTCCGGATTGACTGGTCCTTGATCAATTCATTGGTTATCACTGAAATAGACTGTGGCACATCGCGCAGCAGGGTGTTTGTCTTGGTTGCCGATGTGGTACTGACAGCCGCATAGCGATTGGTATTGCTGGCCGTGATCTGTATTGAGGGCAATGTTGTCACAACCGGGCTCGCTGGCAACTCGGTAATCACATAGCCATCCGCCTGGGATTTCGCCTGCAACCCACTTCCCATCAGCAATTGCTCAAGCCCCCGCACGATCTCA
>JBBTCY010000184.1:0-2253 GCA_038043005.1 Pseudomonadota bacterium | reverse complement strand
TTTCGCCTGCAACCCACTTCCCATCAGCAATTGCTCAAGCCCCCGCACGATCTCAAAATCACCTTTGAGTCCTTGCGTCACTTTTCCTTGCAGCTTACTGGAATCAAAGAGAATACTGACACCAGCCTGCTGCGAGAACTGGGTTAAGGCATCCGGCAGGGAACCTGCTGGCACTGCATATGCCTTTACTGCCGATTGACTAATGCCTGGTGATTCCGCCAGAACTATTGCTGGACACACCAGCGCAACAAACCCAAAAACCAGTAATAACGTAGCCAGCAGGATATTTGTACGACGAACTTCAATGGTCATATGCGCTTGAACCAAGTTTTTCAGAACTTAGTATGATCGAGGTATGTTTGGTTGGATTCACTCAGAATCAGACAGGGCTTAATGAAATAGAAACACAGAATAAAACGAACTGGTAATTCTGTATGCTTGCAGCGGATTCTTAATTGACCAATTCACTTCATTACGAAGACAAAGCTGAAGCAGCCTGAAATGCATTTTTCTGCATAAGCGTCTGATCCAGAACCTGCTTGGCTTCACAGGCACAAATACCGCATTGCTCGGTAACCCCCAAACATGCTTTTAGATCGCGCATGCGATCAGCTCCCTGATAAACGGCTTCTCTTATCGCACTATCCGTCACGGCCTTGCAAATACAAACGTACATATGAATATCCTGATCCGTCAATTAATTCAGCAGAATTATTGTTAATGAGAATGATTCGTAATTATATTCTAATTTATAAAGATTGCAAGAAAAGGTAATAAAAAACTAACATAATCCTGATTTGGTGCTAGATTAGATTCGGTTAATTTATTTAGTCAGCGGTTACATCCAAATACTGAATATACTAAAAGCACATCGCATAATAGAATCGCTGTAATCAGTCATTCCGTTCAATTGGTTAATTTGAGTCCAGTCATACTGATAATTTAATAGTCGGGTAATCCATGAAAAAAATGATTTATCTTGTTGCCGGGGCACGGCCGAATTTTATGAAAATTTCCCCGATCGTGCGCGCCTTGCAACACCATGAAGCATTAACCTACAAAATCATTCATACCGGTCAGCATTATGATCGTGACATGAACGATGTTTTTTTCGAAGAACTGGGCATCCCCCAGCCGGATATATTCATGGCTGCCGGGGGCGGTTCTCATGCACAGCAAACTGCCAAAATCATGATTGATTTTGAAGACTACTGCCAATCCAGCAAACCTGATGTCGTTCTGGTGGTGGGAGACGTAAACTCGACGCTGGCTTGCTCCATCGTTGCCAAGAAAATGCATATCCCGGTCGCGCATGTCGAAGCAGGATTGCGCAGCGGTGATATGGCCATGCCGGAAGAGATCAATCGCCTGGTCACGGATAGCATTTCAAATTGGTTTTTCGTCACCGAACCCAGTGGCGTAAAACACCTGCAACGAGAAGGAAAACCAGATTCTGCAATCCACCATGTCGGCCACGTGATGGTCGATAATCTCTTGTATCAGGCTGACAAACTTGCCCGAATGGACACCACCCAGTTTGAAACAAGTGCATATAAAACCGGATTACTGACTGCCGGCAAGCGCTATGGCGTAATCACGCTACACCGGCCCAGCAATGTTGATGATATGAATATGTTCACCCAGATATGCGGCGCCCTGAATGAAATCGCGCACGATCTGCCCCTCATTTTTCCGGTTCACCCACGTACCCGGAATAATCTTGAAAAATTTGCGATCCCCATCCATCCCAATATTCAATTAATCGGACCACAACCCTATATGCCTTTTCTCAATTTATGGAAAGACGCCGCTGTGGTATTGACTGACAGCGGCGGCCTTCAGGAGGAAACTACGGCACTGGGCGTGCCCTGCATTACCATCCGTGAAAACACGGAACGTCCGATTACCGTGGAAGAAGGTTCCAACATGCTGGCGGGAACCAATCCTGTAAAAATTATTGAGGCCGTTCAGCATGTTCTCAACAGCACAGCGAAATCAGGCCGCCGCCCCCTGCTATGGGATGGAAAGGCGGCTGAAAGGATTGTTAAAATTTTATCGAATGAATTAAACGCAGAAAAATATAAAACTCGTCAGGAAGCAGGTAAATGACGTATCGATCAACAATGCTCCATGCTCTATAACCCATTTATTGGAAATTATCATGCAATCATTAATTCCAGTGATTCTATCAGGTGGCTCAGGCACCCGACTGTGGCCGCTTTCGCGTGAAAAACATCCCAAACAACTCCTTTC
>JBBTCY010000183.1:0-3182 GCA_038043005.1 Pseudomonadota bacterium | reverse complement strand
ACTTGCTGATGATCATATTCATGATTCACATCACCAAATGAATTGGCACACTACTAAAAGCCAATCTATTTCACCCAAACCAAATCAATACGTTCTGGCTTTCGGTGGAAAGGATTCGACAGTGAGCGGCTTCAAGCGCACGGGTTTATAGTCCAGCCGGCTGTTCTCGCTGAAAAACAAAGTATGTTTGAGCCATTTTGCATCATCCCGTTGCGGGTAGTCATCCCGTGCATGTGCGCCACGGCTTTCTGTGCGCGCTTCCGCCGAGACCATCGTGGCGACAGCGACTTCTCTCAGGTTATCGAGTTCCAGTGCTTCTATCCGGGCGGTATTAAAGATTTTGCTCTTATCCTTGATTTCTGTCCGGCCCACACGTTCAGCCACTTCATTAATTTTCCTGACACCTTGCTGCAGCGTGTCTTCAAAGCGAAAAACACCGCAATAAGTCTGCATGGTTTTGCCCAGATCAGCGTTCACCTGCGCCACATTCTCACCTTCTTTCTGGGATTCCAGGCGTGCCAGGCGCGCCAGTGTTTTATCACCCGCATCCGACGGTAATGGCTTGTGGTGCGGATTACGTTTTAAATCCTCAATAATCTGCAACCCGGCAGCCCGTCCAAACACGACGATATCCAACAGGGAATTGGTGCCCAAACGGTTGGCGCCATGCACGGAAACACACGCACATTCACCCACTGCATAAAACCCGGAGACTACTTCCTCCGGACCTGTCTTATAGGGCGCCACAACCTGGCCAGAATAATTGGTGGGAATGCCGCCCATCATATAATGCGCAGTTGGCACCACGGGGATGGGTTGGAGAATCGGGTCGACATGGGCAAACTTAATGGCCAGCTCGCGAATACCGGGCAGCCGCGTTTTGATAATGTCTGCGCCCAGATGATCCAGTTTCAACAGCAGATGATCGCCTTCTTCACCACAACCGCGCCCTTCTTTCATTTCCAGAGTCAATGCGCGCGAAACCACGTCGCGGCTGGCCAGATCCTTGGCATTCGGCGCGTAACGTTCCATGAATCGCTCACCGTTTTTATTGAGCAGGTAGCCGCCTTCGCCTCTGACCGCTTCGCTGATCAGCACGCCCACGCCATACACGCCGGTTGGATGAAATTGCCAGAATTCCATGTCTTCCAGTGGAATGCCAGCGCGTGCTGCCATACCCAATCCATCGCCCGTATTGATCAGTGCGTTGGTGCTGGCCTGAAAAATGCGCCCGGCGCCGCCCGTTGCAAACAGGGTCGCTCTGGCCTGCAACAGCATGACTTCGCCGGTCTCCATTTCCAGCGCGGTAATGCCCAGCACATCGCCCTGCTCGTCACGAATCAGATCCAGCCCCATCCATTCGATGAAGAACTGCGTATTGGCACTGACATTCCGCTGATACAGCGTATGCAGCAAAGCGTGTCCTGTCCGGTCAGCCGCCGCGCAGGACCGGGTTGCCTGTGCGCCGCCAAAATTCTGTGATTGCCCGCCAAAGGGGCGTTGATAGATTTTGCCATTATCCAGGCGATCAAACGGCATGCCGAAATGTTCCAGTTCATACACCACTTCATTGGCCTGCCGGCACATAAACTCGATGGCATCCTGATCACCCAGATAATCCGAGCCTTTTACCGTGTCGTACATATGCCAATGCCAGTTATCTTCCGTCACATTGCCCAGCGACGCGGCAATGCCGCCTTGTGCAGAAACCGTATGCGAGCGTGTTGGAAACACTTTTGACAGCACCGCCACCTTGAGTCCCGCTTCGGACAGTTGCAGGGCAGCCCGCATCCCTGCTCCCCCCGCACCCACAATGACCACATCAAATTTTCTTTTGGTTATTGCCACATCAGCTCCACAGGATTTCAGCAGACCACACGAGATAGAACAGCAGTGAAACGATCACCAGAATTTGCAGCGTCAAGCGAATCGCCGTTGGATGGACATAATCCATCAGAACATTGCGAACCCCAATCCAGGCATGCCAGACAAGGCTGGCAAAAAATAGAAATGTGGCAATGCGCATCCCTTGATGACTGAACAGACTCTTCCATGTCGCATGATCCTGCGGAGACAAGGTCAGAATCAACACCCCCAGCACCACCAGATAAACCACCATCAGAACTGCCGTCACGCGCTGCACCAGCCAATCCTTTAGCCCGTAATGCGCACCGGTTACGACACGATTCGTCTGTTTTACCATAACGCCATGCCTATTAATAATGTCAGAGCAATGCCCGCCCCCAGCACGATTTTACTTCCCGTGCGGGCGTGCGCCAGAGTGATGCCTACATGCAGATCCAGCGCCAGATAACGGATACCGGCGCATAAATGGTGCAGAAAAAACCACAGCACCAGCATCAAGCCAATTTTAACCAGCGGATTTAGCAGGTAAGCCTGCAATGCCGCAAAGCTTTGCCGGGAATCCAGCATGTTCTGCATACCGCACAGCAACAAAGGGATACCGGGAAAAAACAGCAGCACACCACTCACCCGGTGCAGGATTGAAATGACAGCGGGCAGCGGCTGTCTGATTTTGAGAAGATCTAAATGCTTGGGGCGTTTATTTTGCAATTTCACTTCCATGCCGGAAATTCTGAAGAAGACTCTAATGCCAGTATAAATCGCAATACAAGCGCCCAGTGTATTCTGTTATGCCGCGTGATACAAGCTAGTCCACCACCGGCCTGGTGCATCGAAGCACTGAATGCAGCCTATCCCGCTCCCGCCTTCAACGGCTGCGTTCCAGAACTGGTTAATGCCAGTGCCGATCGGCGAGAATATACTTGAAAGTCAGATTGACTATCAAACGCGTTCACAACACGCTATCACTGCCCAACCCCGGCATGATAAAATTGCGCTGAATTTATTTTTCAGCAGCAGGCATCACAAAGCTAAGCAAATTACCAGATCCAGATCCGGCACATAGTTATCCATGATACAGCTCACCATCAATGGCCAAACCCAACACTTTGCAGCACCCATCAATGTCACCCAGCTCATTGATCATCTGGCGCTGCATGGCAAACGTATCGCCATTGAACGCAATGGCGAGATCATTCCGCGCAGCCGGTTTTCCGAACAGATTCTGGCCGATGGTGATCAACTGGAAGTGGTCGTTGCCGTAGGTGGCGGCTAGCAGGCTGTTAAAAGGCAACCGCCACAAAACAAAAGCGGGCGAA
>JBBTCY010000182.1:0-3946 GCA_038043005.1 Pseudomonadota bacterium | reverse complement strand
GTAGTTTGATACTGTCTTCCTGTACATGGGTTAAGGTTAACCCGAATGGCGAAGGCGTACGCCTGGTGCAGTCAATCAGAACAGTCGAACCGTGCCAGAAACTGGGAAAAGTTAATACTAAAGTTGTCAGTCAGGTAATTTTTAGTCGTGATATGGAGAAGGTTGCCGGTGAACTTGCAGACCTTGCACGGAATGAGGCGGCTTTGATGGGCGGCGATACGATTGTGCCAGTTTCTGAAATTAACGAAGGAAGGCGCAACTTCGGTGTCTACAAATGTTTTCCAGTTAAACCGCAATGATTGATATATTACCTTCCATTTTATTCCGCACCATGAATTCAGAATTAAAATAACTGATCTATCCAGATCAGGCAGACTCAGGCTGGGAAGCGTGACTTTGTATGCCTAAAACGATATATTGTGAAGCGTGTAATTGACTATTCGCGTTATTCTCTAGGAACTCCACCATGAATCACACTCTATTCAACAGCCTGCAAGAACTGGCAATCACTCCCAATAATCGACTGAAATACTATTCACTCCCCGCGCTTGAGCAACAAGGCCTGGGTCGAATATCGCGATTACCGGTTTCCATTCGCATCATACTGGAATCTGTATTGCGTAACTTCGATGACAAGAAAATTACCGAAGCGCATGTCAGACAGTTGGCCGGGTGGGAACCGACCGCAACGCGAGTCAATGAAATCCCTTTTGTTGTATCCCGTATTATCTTGCAAGATTTTACCGGTGTTCCTTTACTGGTCGATTTGGCTGCCATGCGCAGTGCAGCACTGAAATTGGGTAAAGACCCGAAACTGATTGAACCGCTCGTTCCCGTTGATCTGGTTGTCGATCATTCAATACAAGTTGATTATTATGGCGATAAGCAGGCGCTTAATCGTAATATGGAAATTGAGTTCTATCGGAATAATGAGCGCTATCAATTTATAAAATGGGGGATGCAGGCTTTTGATACGTTCAAGGTAATACCACCGGGCATTGGTATTGTGCATCAGGTGAATCTTGAATACCTCGCACGCGGCGTTCATCAAAAAGATGGCATTGTTTTTCCCGACACCTTAGTCGGCACCGATTCGCATACGACCATGATAAATGGTATCGGCGTCGTTGGCTGGGGGGTCGGCGGCATTGAGGCTGAAGCAGGCATGTTAGGTCAGCCGGTTTACTTTCTGACGCCCGATGTGATCGGCGTCAACCTGACAGGTCAGTTGTGCGAAGGCGTTACCGCCACGGATCTGGTATTAACCATCACAGAGATGCTGCGCAAGGCAAATGTAGTTGGTAAGTTTGTCGAGTTTTTTGGTGAAGGAACTGCGTCATTAACGTTACCGGATCGAGCTACCATTGCGAATATGGCACCCGAGTATGGTGCCACCATGGGATTCTTCCCCGTTGATGACGTTACAATTGAATATTTTAAAGGAACGGGACGTAGTGATGAAGAGATCACTGCATTCCAGCGCTACTTCCAGGCTCAGGAAATGTATGGTATCCCACGCAAAGGAGATATCGATTACACACGGGAGCTTGAACTTAACCTGAATACTGTTTCACCCTCATTGGCCGGTCCTAAACGCCCTCAAGATCGCATTGATCTCACAAGTATCAAGTCAAAATTTACCGAGCTTTTTAAAAAAGCTGTTACAGAGGGCGGTTACGGTAAACAAACTGATAATATCGATCAACGTTATCAAACTCGTGATGTACAGCATGACACCATTGAAGTATGCACACATATTGGTGCAATGGATGATTATCGTATACCAGCCAGTGGTAGCACGCATATCGCGCCTGACCATCCGGCACAAAAGAATGTGTCGACAGAGCGGCGAATGATTTCCCGCAATGTTACTGAAATGATCAGTAACCGTCCGACTCCTGACTTGGTCAATATGGCTGTTGAGGGGCCGAATAGTTCTACTGTTGACTTAGGCCATGGTGACATATTAATTGCGGCTATTACCTCATGTACCAATACTTCCAACCCGAGTGTTCTAATTGCTGCCGGATTACTGGCGAAAAAAGCGGTTGAAAAAGGATTGACCGTTAAGCACCATATCAAAACGACGCTCGCACCCGGCTCCCGCGTAGTCACCGATTATCTGACTGTCACTGGCTTATTACCTTACCTTGAGCAACTGGGTTTTAATCTGGCGGGTTATGGATGTACCACCTGCATCGGTAATGCAGGTCCACTGGCCGAACCCATTGAAGAAGCTGTCGTAAAAAATGATCTGGTATGCGCTGCGGTCCTTTCCGGAAACCGTAACTTTGAAGCAAGAATACATGCCAATATCCGCGCCAATTTCCTGGCTTCGCCACCACTGGTTGTTGCCTATGCGATTGCCGGTACCATCCTGAAAGACCTTACCACCGAACCGTTAGGCACGGACAAACACAACAATCCCGTATGGCTCAGAGATATCTGGCCAAGTAATGCTGAAGTGCAGTCACTGATAAGATTTGCCACCAATGCAGATACTTTCCGTCATTTATATGGCAATCTCACCAAAGATCATCCACTTTGGAATAACGTTTCATCAATAACCGGAAAAACTTACAACTGGCCGCTGTCCACTTACATTGCCGAGCCTCCCTTCTTCCAGAATTTTTCCCTGCAACCACCTGCTTCCAGTCAATCCGATGGTATTAAAAATGCAGTTGCATTAGGAATTTTTGGCGATTCTGTAACCACTGACCACATCAGCCCGGCCGGCTCAATCAAAGTAGCTTCTCCTGCCGGAGAATATCTATTGGCAAATCAGGTATCCAAAGCTGACTTTAATAGCTATGGCTCTCGCCGTGGTAACCACGAGGTCATGATGCGCGGCACGTTTGCCAATGTCCGCATCAAGAATTTGATGATTCCGGGCAGTGAAGGCGGCGTTACCCTGTATCGCAATGAAGCAGGCCACGAACCTGCACAGATGAGTATCTATGATGCCGCCATGAAGTATCAGGCACAGGGCATCCCGACCATTGTATTCGGTGGCAAAGAATACGGCACAGGATCCAGTCGTGATTGGGCAGCCAAGGGAACCCAACTGCTGGGCGTCAAGGCAGTCATCGCAACCAGCTTTGAACGCATACACCGCAGCAATCTGATTGGCATGGGCGTCCTCCCGTTACAGTTTAAAGATAATGACAGCGTTGATTCTCTGGGTATCAAAGGTGATGAACGGTTCGACATTCTAGACCTGGATAATATCCGGCCACAACAGGATGTCACGCTGATCATTTCTCGGGGAGAAATCGTTCACAAGAAAGTTCAGTTACTATGCCGGATCGATACACCCATTGAGGTTGACTACTATCAGCATGGTGGAATTCTGCCTTACGTCCTCAGAGAACTGATGGCCTCCTGATTTTCAGGAAAGCCATGATTTTTACCCCTTTTCTTAATAGGATATTGTAATTATTCAGCAATCAATGTGAGTTTTCTCACAGACATTTAATTGTCTCTATTTACAGACAATTAAATGTCATACAGAACATCATCTTATGAAACAAGACATAACTCACCACATAAATTGGCAACAATTCATTTGAATGCCCTATTCATAATCCATCGTAACAGCATGATTAAACAATAAATAAGAACTTATGGCACAAATATTGCTTATATATTCTTAAGATTTTAGATAAGCTTACTTCAGACTGAATCAATAGTGAGGGAAAATGCCAAAACAGACTACCTTTCGAATTACACCAAACCATAAAGTCGAACTACTTAATGAAAATGAGGATCAAGGATATCTCCTGAAGCGAAATGACTACTGTATTCGCCAAGTCAATTCAATCAAACAATGTATAAAGGTAAATACATTTCTTAGACATAGGTACGCGGCATGTGGGTACTATATTCCAAATACCATGATTCGCCCCTATCACATGCCACACCAGATCACTTTTGAAGCATCCTGCAA
>JBBTCY010000181.1:0-2075 GCA_038043005.1 Pseudomonadota bacterium | reverse complement strand
CGCCAATCAAACCATAGCGATTACCCCCGCCAAATTTTACGGAAACATTTTCAAAGAGTGGTTTGGCACCAAATTGCATGGTGATATTGGCTGTTGTAATCAAAATGTGTACCTAAGGGTTATAATTTCAGGAAAAGGGCTGACATTCTAAATGTTTTTTAGTGTTACGGTGAGCGTTAGAAGATCTTCTGACAAATATTATTGCAAATGGTGCGATGAAAAATATAGAAAAGGCAGGAATCCAGAATACTATTTGTGATTTTGTGAGTCAGGCTGGAAAATATCACCATTTTTGCATGATGAAAGAATTAATAAAAGGATAGAACAATGTTTTCAGGGCTCAAAAGAATTTCAAAGCTAATCATGGTAACGGCTGTAAGTGTATGGCTTGGCATACTGACGCTGCCAGCCCAGGCAAGCTGCCAGGGCTGTTTATGTCCGGGAGACCCATGCGGATTATGTCCATTGCCACCCATGGAAGGTGCGCCGATTAAACCTGATGAATCTGAAACCTGTGCGAAGATCAGAGAACGAGTTCCGCCCACATCCGCACAGCCGGGCTCCAATGAATACTTTCCCAGCCTGGATAATTCCACAATGGCCTGTGTCAAGGAAGGCGGTGATGTCATTAGAAATAAACAACGCAGCGAAGAGTTTCCTTCCCGTTTTTATTGCAAGCCGCCGCGTAAACCAAATAAGGTGGAATGATGAGGTATGCCTGATTTTCAGGAGTAATAAATTACAGATCAGGTTGGCGGGAGCGTTATTCTGATATGGTCAACAAATTCCTGATATATCAGTCTGTAGTAGTTCAGACCAGATCGTACATTTACCTGATTTGACGAGGCGATTGTCAGATCAAGTCTAAACTGCTACAGCAATTAACCTTCTATTTATAAGAAGGATTGCCAAATGCTTTTAAGACATTTTCCCACTTTTCTTTAAGCTTTTCTGAAGCGCTATAGGACTTTCCTTTGCACGCTTCTTTGTTACTATCATTAAAGAGTGTTGGTACTACGCAAATAATTGCTTCTTTAGCAGTTAGGCCAGTTTTATTATCTTCTGTATTATCGAGCTTAAAATCTGTCGGGATATTATTAAGTTGGTGTTTTAAGTATTTACCTTCTTCTTTATCATCAGACGTGATTCCATCAAATGTGATATGCACGAACTCCATTTTTCCCCCGATATCACTATTTAATGTATCCCATGGGGAGTCACTACATAATTTGATTGCTTCTTCAGCGTCTTTCCAGTGAAAGAAATTTTTACATGCTTCGATTATCTTGTCTTTTTCTTTTTTCCCTGCACTCGCATATGGGAAAATTGTCTTTGTTTCAAATTGAGTTAACAGATTCTCTCTGTTTTTTGATAATAAGGAATCTACAGCAACAATAAAATTAGAATCAACCATAAAGTCATACCAGTTGCGAGGATCCGGTTTCTCGGCGCTAACGCCACTTGCATTTGTATAAGCATCTACCAGAATCACAATAATTTTGTCGTAATCTTCCAATCTGCTTTGATCGTTCGATAGTTCGTCTTCGTGCAGCGTCCAAATTAATCGTTTAATACTGGTAAGCCCCAAGTTATCTGAATTTCCCCCATCAAATAAATGTACATACCCCCCTTCTTTTTTGAAATTCTTAAGTGTCATGAAATTAAACACTCCAGGAAATGTAGCTGATGCCATGACACCCCGTGATAATTTGTATCTGGCAATCGAAGAATCTATATTCTTGAAATCTTCTTCAGTAAAAGTAAATGGCTGTCCAAATGAGTTTTCTTTCTCACCTTCTGTAGTGAAGTTGGCACTCCCTCTGGTAGCATTAATGACTAAATTAGGACGTAGTGGGTTGAGTTGAGAGAAATTAAGATCCTTTCCAAAACTCTTTCCGGCTATACGTATATCAAATAAATTATCTGCAAATGTTTGTGCCATTATATCGGTGCGATCGTATGTCGTGAACCAGAAATGAAAAATATTATCAGGCCAGAACCAATTTCCTATCCAAGGCAAAATATAATTCTTGCTCATTAAATTAGTGACTTCTTCTTTGTTCCATGATCGTCCA
>JBBTCY010000180.1:0-1470 GCA_038043005.1 Pseudomonadota bacterium | reverse complement strand
TTGAATGTTCTGGTGTAGCGTTGCCTAGGGCTATAAGACAGCGCAAAAGCTGGCTCCAGCTCATCGACGATACCACGATAACCCGCTCCCCACACAAACTGATGTTTACTAAGCGCACTGAGCTTAAGCTGGTTCTGAATTTCAAGATCGAAGGTATGTACATTGAGCGCGGCGTTATTGAACGCACTGCGGCGAAAATAATCATAGTAGGCCTGAACACGCCACTTGTTATCATCGGACTGCTGTTTATCCCAGCGAAACAGGATATTCCCGGTGTGATATTTAACAGTATCCGGCGTAATAAAATTGCCCAGCGGAATCAAGGATGGGATTGAGCCCAACTGATTGGCATGACCCACATTATAGCCGCCTTGTAATGTCCATTGATTGCGGCTATCCAGATTGCCATCGACACGAAAGCCCGACGATAAATCACGCCATTGATCATTAGCTTGTACAGCGGTGTTCCATTGTTGAAATTCTCAACATGCTTACCCTTGGTAAAAAACCGATAACTGACCTGATCGTTAATCCTGCCGCCATGACGCGCACTGATATTTCTTTCCTGAGAACCGCCAATAAAACTGAACTGGGTACCTTGTGTTTCGCTGGCCTTTTTAGTGATGATATTAATGACACCATTAACCGCATTGGCGCCCCACATTGTGCCACCCGGTCCGCGAATCACTTCTATGCGATCAATATCGTCCAGCAGCGTTTCATTCATGTCCAGAATACCCCCGAAAACAGAGGGGTATAAATGGTTCGTCCATCGATCATGACCAGGAGTTTATTGGCAAAACGGCTATCAAAACCACGAATCGAAACCGCCCAGTTACTGGCATCAACCTGCATCACTTCCAGACCGGGAACACCGCGCAATACTTCAGGCAGGGAAAGTGCGCCGGAACGGCGAATATCATCCTGGGTAATGATATGAACAGCCGCCGCCGTCTTCAATAAGGATTGTGATTTTTTTTCAGCAGAAATGACCTCCATCTGCATCAGCTGCTCCAGATCCATTCGATAGATGTCTTGATTCTTACTGGCTACCGATGGATTTGAGGTCAACATGAATGCCAGCACAAATGCCAGTCGCTCATATAAATATCTCATTTTGATATTGCCCGACATTTTTAGCAGCGCCCGTAAAAACTGATCTATCCGTTTCTGTATAATTATTAATGATCGCTAAAATAGCAGGCCTGACAAGCCAAGCTGTGCTTGACTTAAGTTATGAAATTTTAACAGATATTATCAACTATTCTGGTAAAATCAAGTTGAAAATAAATGCTGCAGTGCTCCTGCTATTGTCGAGCAGGATGAGATTTGCAAAAGATGTGGCCCTCTAATATTTATCCCACTATCGAACATAATTTTAATGAAATATGGTTCTAGCATACTTGGAATAATATTAAGTCTAGGCCTGCTGTTTCTTACTCCTATCGCATATAGCGACGCTTTACCAGA
>JBBTCY010000179.1:0-7013 GCA_038043005.1 Pseudomonadota bacterium | reverse complement strand
GTTTTGCTTCAACTGGCCCAGCAGGCCAGCCATGCCCGAAGCATGCCACCTCAACTCCCTCACGGCGCAATGCTTCAACCATGACCGAACGATTTCCGTATGATGCCCCGACGAAACTCACCGGGTAGCAACATTCCCTTGCAGGAACCGGTGGAACAAGAGCTTCCGCATTCGCAGCCCATTGAGAAAGACAGACACTGCCAATTCCGTCACGATGATACAAGGCCACAACGTCAGGATATGTCGTGGCATAGAGATCGAACTCCGACCCGATCAATTTCGAAAACATGGTGTACTTCCATGAATCATCCGTCGCCCAATTGATCACGATAGTGCCGCTATCTCGAATTATCCTGATGGTCTCGATCCACACCTCATACTGCATCAGCACGCATAGAACCACATCTGGAGACGTTTCTTCTACCCGCTGCAAAAGGGACCGGTTAAGCCCTGAAAAATCATCGTGCAGCCTCCGATCCAGCGAGTCAAAAAACAACACTTCATGCCCGAGCCTCCGCAAAGCAGGAAAAAAGTTGACATACTCATAGCCTTCGCCTCGTGCAGGATCACCATAGGCATGGTGGCCAAATACGCAGAGAATTTTCATAAGAGTATTGAGGGGAAGGCCGGATAAAACAGCCGGTGATCGCGCGGCAAGACAAATCGCTTTGACGTTTTTATCCCTTAGAGGCCGTTACCGATACATCCGGCGATGTAGAAGCCGAGTGGAATACCCCTGCCTTCCGATCAGTCCAACACCTGGCCGCACAAGTAAAACCCATCGTTACCAGCAAACAAAAAAATGGGGATCGATAACGATCCAGCGCCCCGACGTGAGGAATCGCAAACGCGTAATAGAGAATGAATGTGAGGGAAAAGCACAGAATAAGCGCCAAATCTTGTTTATTGCGGAAATGTATGATGCCCCACAAGAGAAAACCATACGAGATGTATGCCATGAACATTCTGAGCCCTTTGACTGGGGGACGCGGATACCATGTGGAAAAACTCCAGAGTGCCGAGCCACTGGGCTTCAACAGCGCCCATCGCTCAGGAAACGGGGCAAAAATACCGATCTGAATCGCACGAGGAAGATAGGCAATGACATCCGCCACATCCTCAAATCGATGGTCCAAATCGATCAAGGCTTCGCTCGCATTTGTAGTGACGACCTCGCCATCCGACATCTGGTCATTCAAGAAATCATGAAAACTCCCTCGATGCACAATCATAATCGCAGCAATCTTATTATCAATACTTTCCGGAAGCCATGCGGTCCGATGCCATGCCGCGGTCGCCGTTAAGGATTTCATATATTTGAGCCTACGCTCCAACGTTTCATTCTCAACATCCGACTTGGACAACGGCAGAATTGCCAATAAGAGAATCAGTACACTCACTAGCTTCACCGTTTGATCTCTCGATCCCCTTGCCCCATCTGCTCTATAAACTCGCACAGATTGGATCAGTAGCCAACACAGCACGCCCGCCCCATACAGTACAACGAAAGTCACTAAATAGGGCCTCACCAGTATCATCAGTGTCGCTCCCGCATACACCAAGAACAGAGCACGGAACCATATCTTGGACATGCTGGGCATGGCCTTCTGAAAGTGACGGGCAAGCTCCATCCATCCATAGATCAGAATTAGGGCCCCTGCCCATGCATAGCTGTCCTTGTTTGGCTGCGAGTACAAGCTCATCATCTGATAAGGCGAGAACCAAAATGGCGTGCACAGGAACAATGCCACTTTCCAAGAAACATACCTCATGACGATTCCATACAACGCCATTGTCCCCACGGTATGAAGAAGCGCATTGATGAGAATCACCACCCTGGAATCGGGACCGAAAAAAACATACAGCGCTCCTAAGATTGCAGCAGGAGCTTGTCCATTTGGCCGCAGGGTCCACGCAACCCACCCCTTTTCCTTTATCTCTTGCGCGAGAACGACCGCAAGACTGTGATAGTACGTTTGATCATGCCCAACCAACCCACGGAGAGCCCCTGTCGCACTCATGGGAATGAACACTTCGCGGCAAAGCATCATGATCGACGCCGTACCAAAAAGAGCCATGAAGAAAATAACCGCCCATCGTTTGCCGCTAAGCAAACTACCCTCTCGTGGCATGCCCTTCTCCGATTCGATTCTCATAGAGGGACGTAGCTAGCTCTCATAACTGCCGCACAATTCACCTTACCCATTTATCACACATAGACTCAGCCCGCACGCCGAGCAGTTACATGATAGCCAACAGTAAATCGCCTCTCAGAATCGAAACGATCTAGATACTTGCAGAGAAACGGCACTACACCGCCCAAGATTGGTGTCATCAGAAACCAAACCGGCACCCACAGCAGACTCACTACAAATGGAGCCTCCAGTCTTCCGGGGGCTGTTGTTTGCACGAATCTTAGAGCCTCTTGGCCGAAAAACCTGAAAGAACCTTCATTGGCTTCAACATGAATTTTATCGAACCCTTCGGCGCTTAAAAATCGCTCATACCACCAGGGCGTATACCCTCCATAATAATGGTACGGCTCCTGATGAATTCCCGATCCGAGTGGTGCCGTAAGAATCAGCACCCCCCCTGGCTCAAGAATTCTAGCCAATTCCTTTACCACAACGATCGGTTCTGGATGGTGCTCGAGTACTTCCGTACAGAGCACGGCGCCAAAACTCCCCCCGGGGACCGGGATCGAGGCGAGATCAGAAACGTAGTCGATTTGACCATAGCCGCCATATCGCAATTGATCAGCGCGCAGCGGCAGCAAATCTTGCGAGCGATATTCGCAGTGCGCGAACAAGCTTCGATAGGGACAGGACCCTGCGCCGACATCAAGCACTTTCGTCCCTGCCGGAAGTTTCAACGCCTGTTGCGCAATCCAACGATCGCGCCGAACGACGTTATAGGAGAACAGCTCACTCTGAGCCAGCCATTTCCGTAAACCGTTACTCACGCGCCTTCACAAATTCAAAAAGTCCGCACCCATAGTCGAGGTTGACCGCGGCTTCAAGAGGAACACCCTCGGTCAACTGTCCAGAGTCATCGACGAGAGAAAATGATTTCAGCTGCAATTCCTGAAAGAACGCTCTGACAGTACTGGGCGCATGTACCCGATGCGCGTTGAAACAGACCCGCTCACGTCCGACCGGCACCGATAGGAACAGCCTACCGCCTGGCTGCAACACACGCTGTAGTTCCGCGGCAGCGAGTTGGCTCCCGGCCGGATTAATTGGGTCACCGTATCGAGCGAGTCCTACGTGCTCGATAACATGCAGGCATGACAATGACGTGATCGCTCCACTACGAAAGGGTAAATGAACGATATCCCCGCCAAGTGGAATGAAATTTGAGAGCTGGACTCGGAGAGGCCGATAATCAACAAAGATCGTCTTCGCACTGGCACTCAACACATTGAGCATCATCGCACTCGAACCGATATCGACATGGAGCGAAGGCATGGCCTGGGACAACCGACGCGCAAGCCACGCAGCCTGAAAGAAATAGTGGGGGTCGAACGGAGTCGCCTTCACACGATCAGTGAGGCAGGGATAGGAATCTCTGAATGAAAGCTGCTGTTGTCCTGCTGATCTCTTATAGACACCCCAGTCCACAAAATAACGCGGCAACGTCGCCAAACTTGCAAAGAAGTGCGGGCCAAGAAACGCCGCACCCCACCGAGCGACTACACTGTTGTGGAAGAGGCGCCTCATTATAGGCGTGTTATGCGTACGATCATCAGGTGTCCGGAACGGCCTCGCTTCTAATCCGACGTTTTCAGCACCGGATGAATCATGGTTTTCCCCACTTCTAACCTCCTGATAAGCCGTTTGCCAAGATCGACACAGGGTTTCTCAATCCAGTGAAAGACACCCAGGCATAAACCCAGGCTGAGCAGTGCGATGGCCGGGAACCAAAGAAGAAACGCAACCTCCACTGGCCCATGATTCAGACCGAATAGACTGAACATAGACTCTTTGAATCCATCGAACAGGTCAAGGAGAAAAAAATGCAAGAGATAAATGGAGTAACAGCACACGCCGAAATATCTCAAGAATTGCGACCGACACAGCTGTCCGACAAGGGAGTGTTCTGACAATACTACGAGAGCAAGAACCGCTAACCCAAAACAGGCAGAAGAACGGTCTCCGCGTATCGTCAAATACAGAAGTCCCACTGCGACTATGTCCATAACCCTCGAAACATTCCTATTTTGCAGTATGTACTGCTTAACCAATTCGTTCTCATAAACCCAATATAATAAAATGCCCAATGCGAAACAGTACCAATGGTTCAAGGGAAACAGCTCGATAAATGCGTTGGTCGAAGGAATCTCGAACGAGGAGGCGTTATTTCGCCAAACCACAGAGAGTTCGAGCATGACGACAAAGAAAACAGCGGCTCGAGTTACACTGACAATAAACCCAAAAATTACCGGCAAGAAAAGATAGAATGTTTCCTCGACAAAGATCGTCCATCCAAGCGGAAATACGTCAATGCCAGGAAGATAGCGAATAAACCCGAAATACAACAGATAACTGGGTAAACCCTCGGCAAGACTTCGCCCCCCCCACAGCGCATACAGAGTGACCGCCAGCCACCAGAGGGGCAGGATCCGAAATGCCCGCCGAATATAAAAGTTGCGCCGAGGATTGGACTCCTCCGAATATTTTGCCCTTGAAGATCGAAAGAGGGTAAATGCACTGAGGAGAAAGAATAGCTCAACGCCGCGAGCCCCCGCGTCAATGAACTCTCCGATGAGGGGAAACCGGAATACCTCTAACCCAACATTGCCGACGCGCTGAGATGTATGGACGGCCAAAACCATGAGCACGGCAATCCCACGCAAGCCATCAATCGCCGGCAAATGGATCTCTGGATCTGCGATGGTCTGCGGCTCACGCATGGCCTGTCAGCTAGTACGCACGCCGTTCAATAAGAAGAGGCATGGGATTTCGCACTCGACAGAACCAGTCACATTTAACCGATAGACTGCGGCCAAGATACAGCACGCTAGACATTGCCATAGCGAGTGTTCTTGATCATCGTATACCCCTTAATCAGATCGCCGATGCCCATATCGAGTGAATACATCGGCTTAAAGCCGGTCGCTTCGATCTTGGCGTTGGACACGATGTAATTGCGCTGGTCCGGATCCTTCCCTACCGGAGCATCGAGGAAGACAAAATCAGGAACCTGTTTTTGAATATGTTCGCATAGCTCTCGCTTCGATACATTGGCATCAGACAGACCGACGTTGTAAATCTGGCCTTTCATCTTGTCAAAATGCTCGATGGCATGCTGAAACACGCGCGAGACATCACGCACATGTACATAATTGCGCTTGAATGAGCTTTCGAACAGCACGACGAATCGATCATGGACGGCCCGATAGGCAAAATCATTCACGAGCAAATCAATCCGCATGCGCGGCGACATCCCGAATACCGTGGCGAGCCGGAAGCTGATTGCGTTCTCACGCTGCAAAAGCTCCTTCTCGATCCCTACTTTTTCCTTCGCATAGAGCGAAATCGGATTGAGGGGTGACTCTTCCGTACAAAAGTTATTCTTGTCGCCGGTCCCGTAGGCGCTATTGGTGGTCGGCATCAGAACCATCTGCTGCTTCGACAACAACTTCAGCATGAGGGCAATCGCGTCATGGTTGACCGTCGTGGCGCCAACAGGATCCTGACTACACATCGGAGCTCCCACCAGCGCGGCCAACGGAATCACGATATCGGCATTTTTAATCAATGGGGCCATCGCACTTTCGATGCGGATATCGCCTTTGACAACTGAAAAGTTTTGGTGATGGCACACATGGTTCAAGCTAGCCTGCTTATACATGAAGCTATCCAGCACCGTGATCCTATGACCTAACTGAAGAAGATCCGGAACCATGGTGGAGCCAAGATAGCCGGCACCGCCGGTGACAAGGATGTTGTAACTCATAGTAGATTTCCTTTTCTGCTGATCGAGACGTTATGGAGCGAACATCGCCGCTTCAACACACTCACAGAGCGTATGGGCCAGGACGATATGCACTTCCTGAATGGTACTCGTGGCAGTGCCAGGCGCGACGATACAGTAATCGGCGAGAGCCTTGGCGACGCCACCCGCCCGCCCGCAAAACACGACACTCGGCACTCCCATGGTTCGGCATTGCTCAAGCGCCCTGAGAATGTTGGGAGAATTCCCAGACGTTGTGATCCCGAGAAACACGTCATTTCCGGTCAATTTGCCGGCCAGTTGTCTGGAGAACACCTGCTCAAACCCATAATCGTTGCCAATCGCAGTGAGAATCGAGCTATCCACCGTCAGAGCCTCAGCCGGCAGCGGAGCCCGATCGCGCGCCAGTTTACTCACAAATTCTGCAGCCAAGTGCTGGGCGTCAGCTGCCGACCCGCCATTGCCCGCGATATAGATGCGGCCACCGCGTTTGTATCGCTCAACAACGGTGGCCACCGCCTTGGCAAAGAGCGATAGGCCTTCCCCGTTTGCCATCAACAGACGCTTGGCCTCAATGGATGCGTGGATGTTGTCCTTCAGCCGTTCAATCGGGTCCACAGTCGCTCCGCGTTAGACCGCCAACAGAGTAGCGGCTCGATGATAATCGTCGGGCACCCCGATATCGATGAACGTCCCAGTGAACTCGATACCGAATAGACGCTGGCCGGAAGCAAGCGCAGCAGGGAAAATGTCATCTTCAAGAGACGCCTTTTCACCCGGGGCGAATCGACTTCCACGCAAGGCTCTCGGATGAACCCAATACACGCCCCCATTGGCTAGGCGAGAACCATACTCACTCCCGGATTTGAGGGAGGTGATCCGCCCTTGAGGCGACACCTCAATGCCCATGTATCGCCCCTTCTCAATTGTCCGGAACAAAGAGAGGCACCAGTCTGCATCATGTGCCAGAGCATAGGCACTCAGCACTTTCCAGTCTGCTGCGAAATAGGTATCCCCATTCAGTAGCAAGAACGGTTCACCACAGCTGGCTTTCTCCG
>JBBTCY010000178.1:0-4363 GCA_038043005.1 Pseudomonadota bacterium | reverse complement strand
AATTCTGGAATAGACCTTCTCCGAGATACTGAAAAATCTCTCTGGCCGGGCATTCGACTATGGTATATGCCCTGCCTACGACCGGCTCGGTGGAGCCTAAATTGAGCATGGAACCTAGATTGAACATATTGCTTGGCCCTTTCTGACTGGTGGATGCCCATTCAGCTTATTGATCGGCAATTAGGTTGGACGTTAAACGAATAAAGGACCAATTTCAAGCACTATATCAGTAGAGTACAAAAAGGATCTTACTTATTTTTGGAAAGTAATAAAGTTATTGGCAATGAAATGATCATGGCTTATTCGCCTGGAATGCGTGGGCGTGAGCTGCCCTATATTGTTTGTTGTTTGGTAAAGTCTTTTATACGGAATCCCAGCAGCCATAAAGCGGCGAAATAGCTGGATGCGCCGGCTACGATTATCCAGGTCAATCGACCGGCGCGTGTCATTGCCGAGTCAGCCAACCAGGAAGCATCACTGCCTGTTATAAACCATAAAACAGTCCCCATGATCGTCACGGCAGTCAGTATTTTCAGGAAGAAAATACGCCATCCGGATTGGGGTTGATAGATGTTATGGCTGCGTAATTTGTAATACAGCAACCCGGCATTAAGACAGGCACCCAATCCAATAGCCAGCGCAAGTCCGGCATGCTGAAGGGGAATGACAAAAGCGAGATTCATCAGTTGGGTTGCGATCAGTGTGATGACAGCAATCTTTACCGGCGTTTTGATATTTTGCCGTGCATAGAAACCGGGTGCCAGAACCTTCACCAGAATCAATCCCAATAATCCTACACTGTAGGCAATCAGCGCTTCACGCGTCATCCAGACATCATGGTCGGTAAATGCGCCATGGTAGAACAGCGTCGTGATCAGGGGTGTTGCCAGCAGTGCCAATGCCAATGCGGCCGGTAATGTCAGCATGACCGTCATGCGTAGGCCCCAGTCCAGCAACCGGGAGTATTCTTCGGTACTGTGGCTGTTGTAATGCCGGGACAGGGATGGAAGCAGGATTGTGCCTAAGGCGACACCTAGCAGACCTGCCGGGAATTCCATCAAGCGGTCCGCATAATAAAGCCAGGAGACGCTGCCTGTGACAAGGAGTGAGGCGAAAATGGTATTGATCAGCATGCTCAACTGACCGACGGATACGCCAAAAACTGCGGGTCCCATCAATTTGATTACGCGCCAGGCACCGGTATCTGAATTCTTCCAGCGGATGCGCGGTAATAATTTAAGTCGCAGGAGAAATGGAATCTGGAAAGCAAGTTGCAATGCCCCGCCAATGAAAACGGCCCAGGCCAGTGCCAGTATGGGAGGATCCATGAGCGGGGTAAGCCATACGGCGCAACCGATAAAGGACAGGTTTAATAATGCCGGTGTAATGGCTGGTACATTGAACTTCCCGTAGGTATTGAGTATGCCGCCCGACAGAGCGACCAGCGAGATAAAAAGAATATACGGGAATGTGATTTGCAGCAGCTCGACAGTCAGCGTGAATTTCTCCGGGTTGGCAGAAAAGCCGGGGGCGCTCGCATAAATAATGAAAGGTGCGGTCAATATACCTATCACTGTTACGACAAACAGCGTGACGCTGAGAAGCTTGGTGATATGATCAATCAAATCACGCGTTTCTTCAGGCGTGCGGGTATTTTTGTATTCGGCCAGTATCGGAACAAATGCCTGGGAAAACGCGCCTTCCGCAAACAGGCGGCGCAGCAGGTTGGGAATGCGGAAAGCAACGAAGAATGCATCTGTTTCCATTCCAGCGCCAAAAATCCGCGCAATCATCACATCGCGCAAGAATCCGAGAATGCGTGATATAAAGGTCATGCTGCTGATGGCAGCGAGGGTTTTGAGTAAGTTCAATGGAATTCAGTAGAATGCATAAGCAGTCAGAATAGTGAACGTTTTAACAGGCTGTTGAGAAACTATCTGCGTTGCCGCTGTGGTGTTAAAAACAGACTTAAAATGCTCATGTATCATGCATAAACTGAGCTCTTTCAACTGTCTTTGCCTTGCATCGGCTGCCTCGAATGCGTTTTTCAACGGTCTGTTAACCGGGTACGGGAAGATCATCTATTTTAGAAAAGACGGCTGATTTTCTGCATAACACTATCTTCCGGCCAGTTCCACTGCAGGCAGTATTCAGCACCGAGGATAGGATTGGCAATATTTGCTTCAATTCTTGTTTGTCCGGTCACTGTCGGTGGTAATAGCGCCTCTTCCTTGCCATCATGAATGCAGTAAAACCGGGCGGATGAAATCGGGCGTCCCTTCGGCAATTCAACAGTCAGGCTTAATTGCCGGGTATCGTCTGCCACAACATGTGTCAACAGGCCTTCTGTTTTAGTGAATGCATCGTCATAATCACACGATAACGTGGTATCAAATCCATCGATTGCCTTCAATTCGGGTGGAAGTTTCATGCATACCTGATAATTACCATTCTCCAGCTTCTGTTCTGCGGGATCGCTGCCATTGATTCTGAAGTTGCTGACGGATCCTATCGCACGGATATTTCTGAACCAGTATTCCGGGTTATCGGCATGACAGGCTGTTGTCATTTGTATCTGGGTCTGCGTGGCTTTATTTCCGCCGGTGTCATGGATGGTCAGTATCTTTTTCAAATCGGAAATAGTGAATACGAACTTATTCTGTTTGATCTGCTCATAGATCAACAACAGCGCACAGGTAGAGAATATTAACCCAATCACAACGAAACCGGTTAACAGGGCTATTAAAATTCCAAAGACTGCTATTACAGCATTGATATAAAAAATGAATTGGTTGGATCTGTTAAACATTTAAAGCTCCTCGACTTGCAGGCATTATTATAATTATCAATAAACCGAGTTTATCAGAGAGAGACAAGCAAAAAAAGAAAAGTGGGCGCATGGGATGCGATCCCTTATATGAGAAGAAAAAACGGTTAATCATGAACTATGTTATAAATCATGTGGTTATATTTCTTTCGGAACTGAATAGTATGAAAATCCCGGATGATCAATCCGGAAACAGAAACTTCGGTTTTATTTAGCGTGCTGATCATTTAGAATCAGGCGGATCAATTCAACTTATATGATGGAGATAAATAAAAAAATGGCAAAAAGATCACTGAAACCAATGTCACTGGCAGTTGGAACAGCATTTGTAACGAGTCTGGCAGCCAGCAGTCTGATGGCGGAAACCACTGTGAATGGTAATCCATTCGCCCTGAATGAATTATCAGGCGGTTACATGCAGATGGCCGATGCGAGTAAGGTCGGCAGTGAACATAGATCCGATAAGGCAGACGCGCAGGCCGGCAAGAAATCCGAAAAAGAGGGCAAGTGTGGCGAAGGCAAATGCGGTGGCAAGAATGAAATGAAAAAGAATATGGACGGAAGCTGTGGCAGCAAGAAGTCTGAAAAAGAAGGGAAGTGTGGTGAAGGCAAGTACGGTAGCAAAAAGTAATATACATTTTTCATGATTCCGCACAATCAGCATTATCCAGTGCAAGGTGCCGGATTAGGGTTGCGGCGGTCACTGGTGCGTCCACTCTCGGAACAACCGGTCAGTCCGGCGGATTTCTGGGAGGTCGCACCGGAGAACTGGTTAAATGTCGGTGGATATTACGGTAAGAAGTTTCGTGAATTAACCGAACGCTATCCATTCATCTGTCATGGGTTATCCCTGTCAATCGGTGGCCCCTCTCCGCTGGATACGGCTTTCCTGCAGCGCGTGAAAAGATTCCTGCAGGAACATGGTGTCCGTTACTACAGCGAGCATCTGAGCTATTGCAGTGATGATGGGCATCTGTATGACCTGCTGCCCATACCCTTTACGGAAGAGGCAGTGCATTATGTGGCTGACCGAATCAGACAGGCGCAGGATATACTGTCACGACGCATCGCGATGGAGAATGTGTCTTACTATGCGGCACCGGGTCAGGAAATGACGGAGATCGACTTTCTCAATGCGGTATTGGCCGAGGCGGATTGCGATCTTCTGCTGGATGTTAATAATATTTATGTCAACAGCATTAACCATGGCTACGATGCCGACGCATTTCTTGCGCAGTTGCCGGCTGAACGAATCCGTTATATTCATGTCGCCGGGCATTTTAAGGAAGCAGAAGATCTGCTTATTGACACGCACGGCTCTGATGTCATTGATCCGGTCTGGCAATTGCTTGACAGGGCCTATCAGCATTTCGGAGTGATTCCAACCTTGCTGGAGCGTGATTTTAATATTCCACCGCTGGTCGAATTGATAGGGGAAGTTAATACGATTCGTACCGCACAGTCGAAATGGTCGGTACAAGGTAATGAAAACATACAACACGGCTGATCGCCCTGGTTTTGTGCGCCAGCAATATG
>JBBTCY010000177.1:0-5237 GCA_038043005.1 Pseudomonadota bacterium | reverse complement strand
AATAAATATTAAGAAAGAGAAGAGAACAAGCTTAATCTATTTTTTTAATTTAAATGATAGGATGTAGCTAAATATTAGATCTGCATTTACAAATGCAGGTCACATGCTAGAAGATTTGCAGGTGTTGAAGCATAGAGCAACCTAAGGAACACATCTTAACCATAGTGGTATTAATTTGGCGTACCATGCAAGAGTGTTGGCTCTCAAAATAGTTGTCAATTAACAATCTATTCCAGCTTGCTTGATTGAAGCTTTATAGACTTGAAAGTGCCCCGGATTACCAGCCTTTCTGGTAAATGTCGATCAGGCTTGTCGCATTATTAAAGAGTTTAGTGATGCTATGCCGATCAAATCTCAGATCATCCAGACCAAATGACTGGTCAGGCAAGATATCTTTCGAATCAAAGTTAAACTGGATCAGTGGCGTCACGTGCTCAGCATTCAAGTAAAGCTTGCCTGTTTCGTCGGTATTGGAGACCGGATCATGAATATCAGCAATCACATAAACCATTTCCTGAAGTTGTTCACGGGTTAGGGTGAGTGGATAGCTGTCAAAAAAATCATCTGGAACCGGTGAAGAATTAAAAGCAAATGTTTCCAGACCCAGCACAGAGCCTGCAGCCTGCGCCAATCCACCCCCTAATGAGTGCCCTGTTACGATGACTTTACGGCCCGGATATCGATTGATGACATCCTGGGCATAGTTAAACGCATGCTTGAATTGATCATTTACAAAGCCAAATGTCAGTGCAGTGTCGGCCGCCACATCAAGCAGATAGGCTTTTGTCTCACTGAACGAACAAGGAAAATTACAGGTTTCAGTGCCACGGAATGCCAGCACCAAGTCTCCATTATTCTGATTGGTATAAACAGCCGCCTGCATACCGGAGCTTTTACTGATGGATTCAGCCAGCGTCCAGACATCGACAGTCACATTATCAAAATCGTATACCGTATCAGCAAGTCGGGCATAAGGAATAGAACGTCCCAGTAAATCGACGGCACGCCGTTCTGCGGGATACAACATGCCATAAGGTTTCCAGGTTACATTGGCAACATAATCAGGATTGCTGTATACCGCGATTTTATCCAGTTCAAACAGTGAGATCACTGAGTCAGAGTCGGAATCATTATCCGTATCTTTCACCCACATCAGGCCGACAACATACCGTTCTGTGCCAAACAATCTGGGAATATCGACTTTCGGTAATGTCAGCACTCCAGTGTCTGTTGAGAAACTTGGGCTGCTGGTTTCGGATGAATCATCGAGCGCTGCGCTCAGAAGCTTGAATTGACCCGGGTTATCCAATCCCAACCACTGCAGAGATGCCTTGAATAGCTGTGTGTTACCTTGATCCGTTACGATTACTTTTTGCAGACAGACCAAACCATTCGCTTCAAGAAAGGTAGCCGGTGCCGTCAAATTCATGCAATCCTCAGGCAATGCCCGCACTGCTGGTGCAGTCGCCATCAGAATTACGAAACTTATTAAACTGGCACAGTGTTGATAGTTATTTTTCATGAATCATTGAATTGCAGGTTAATTGATCGAAACGGAAAGATGGATCATAACCTGTTTCCCCTCGATCAACCATGCCCGGTTAATTGACGATAATTTCCATAATCATCGTAAGGCATTCAACACTTCGATTACGTGCAACTTGGCAACTGTAATAACCGATTCAATAATTTCGGATGATAAACCGAGGTGATTCCATGTCTCGAAGGCATGGACCGGTTTTGTTTCTTCGAAATTAACCTGTTGATTGGTACAGGGCTGAATACAATTGGCGATATTGACCGCTGCACAAAGAATACACGCATCCTCTTTATATTCTCTGCCCTGTAAAGGATTAAACTGAAACTCAACCATTTTCCAGATATTGGGCGGTAATTTCCAGTGCTTCAGCAGTTCGGCACCTAATTCACCATGGGTAAAACCAAAAATTTTTTGTTCGGCATTGATAACACTCTCTTCACCTTTATTCATATAGCTCAATACTTCTGCAGATTCTTCCGGGTACTGACTAAAAAGTATTAATTTTCCAACACCATGCAACAGGCCAGCGATAAAGAAGCGTTCTCTACTTTCCACGTTAACCGCCAATAGGCGCGCAACAACACCACATGTAACACTGTGATACCAGAATCTATCCATATCCACCAGATCAGCCGGAATACCTTTAAACGTAGAAGTCACAGCAGTCGCAATAACCAGATTACGCAACTCTCTATGTCCGACTAAAGAAATCGCCTGCATCACAGTATCAACTTTTCCGGAAAATCCAAAATAAGGACTGTTTGCAAACTTTAGTAATTTTGCTGTCAATGCCGGGTCATTTAAAATGGCCCGTTCTAATTCAGTATTGGTTGCTTCACCCGAATTAATTAAATCGTTGATGCGAACCACAGCATCCGGCAAGGAAAAAATTGAACTGACGTTAGTCACTATCGTACGTGGATCCATTTGAACCTCAGTTAAGCAAATAAAATTTAACGCTGATCCCGATTTTTACCAGCATACTAAAATTTCTTCTTGAGGAATTTTGTATACTAAATCACATTAATAAATCATCACTGCTTCAGGCTTTATAATCGCCAGTACCTCAAATATCTGCAAACCTGTTTCTCCCATGATTGTCTGGGTGATTTCAGGATTCAGATCAAGTTGATTCCAAGCTTCAATCTTATACGTTGGTTTAATTTCATCAAGATTAACAGCCTTGATTACACAAGGCTCTATGCAATTTGCAATGTTTGCTGCCACATGAAGAATACAGGTATCTTCTTTATACGAACTATCATTAAAGGGGTCCAGTTGAAACGCTATCATTCTCCAGATATTGTCGGGTAGCTGCCATTGCTTGAGCAGCTCAGCACCTAACTCGGCGTAGGTAAAGCCAAAGATTTCCTGCTCTGCTTCGGTAACGACTTCATCACTTTGATTCTCAAGCCTTAGTATTCTTTCAGATTCCCGAGGAAACTGACTAAAAAAGATCAGTTTACCAATTCCGTGTAACAAGCCTGCTATAAAAAAACGCTCCTGTTCCTTTCTATTCAGATGTGCAGCGATCAATCGCGTAATCACACCACACGTCACACTGTGATACCAGAATACTTCCATATTCACCAGTTTTGGTGATATGCCTTTAAAAGTGGAGGCAACTGAGGTTGCAATGGCCAGATTGCGTAATTCCTTTTGCCCGATCAGTACAATTGCCCGTGAAACTGTTTCTATCTTTTGGGAAAAACCAAAGTAAGAGCTGTTAACAATCTTTAATACCTTCGCTGTTAAAGTGGGGTCGTGCAGAATAACCTCTTCCAGCTCAGCATTAGTCGCATCTCCTGCATTAATAAGCTCATTGATACGAAGCGCCACTTCTGGTAAAGAATAAAGCGAATTTGCATTCGCTGCTATAACTCTGGCATCCATTTAAACCTCGGCTAAAACCAAATATTGGGATCTTTTTATCAACGGCATTATCAACATTAAATTTAATTTATTCCTCATTTTGTTTAGCAGAATCCATACCGACTTCCTTTCTGTTACTTTTTTTTGAATCCCGCTATACTCATCAGCATGATGAATCAATGCCTGTACAACCATTCCGATTCGACACATGCGCATTTACTGCATCGACTATATGCCATGCAGCAGCAATTTCTGCATATTTCACCGGAATCCATGCAGCAGGTTGCCACCGAGTTCAACTTACCGGTCAGCCAGGTAGCTTCTGTCGTTGAATTCTATTCTTTTTTCTACACGCAACCCTGCGGCCGTTTCCACATTCTGTTCAGTAATTGCACCAGTTGCGGCTATCTGATCGATGATCAGAATCTGCTGTTGATACTATGCCAACAATTGCAGGTTAACCCTGGTAAAACACGCGATGACGGCTTGGTCAGCATCGATGAAACATCCTGTATCGGCATGTGCGATCAGGGTGCTTCCCTGCTTATCAATGGCATACCGATCACTCGACTGGATACGGACAGAATTGCACAGATTGCACACCTGATTGCTGCTGAAACAGTACTCACACAGTGGCCAGCCGAGTGGTTTGAAATCGCAGACGCAGTACACAAGCGCAGCTTGCTGCTGGCAGAACATTTTCTGCCGGGCAGTGCCCTGCAGAAAGCTCTGATCCATAGCGCGGATGAAACACTGGCCACGGTCATGCAGTCCGGTTTATATGGTCGGGGCGGTGCCGGATTTAATACCGGCAGGAAATGGCAACTCTGTCGGGAGACGCCTGGCAATGCGCATTATGTTGTCTGCAATGCCGATGAAGGCGAGCCTGGTACTTTCAAGGATCGTTTCTTATTACGCAGCCAGACTGATGCAATGCTTGAAGGCATGACTTTATGCGCTTTCGTCATCGGCGCGGAAAAAGGGTTTATTTATCTGCGGGGTGAATATCGTTATCTGTTGCCCCATTTACATTCCGTTCTCAATCAGCGTCGCCAGCAGGGATTATTGGGTCAACATATTCTTGGACATACCGCCTTTAATTTTGATATTGAAATTGTAGTGGGCGCGGGTGCTTATATCTGCGGTGAAGAATCCGCATTGATCGAGTCATTGGAAGGTAAACCGGGTATCCCGCGCATTCGCCCCCCTTTTCCTGTCACACAGGGTTATCTGGGTCAGCCCACAGTCATCAATAATGTAGAAACATGGATTGCCGCTGCACACATTGTGTTGCAGGGCAGCACTTGGTTTCAATCGATAGGAACCGAGAAATCCGCTGGCAGCAAAATCCTGAGCATCAGCGGCGATTGCCGGTTACCCGGAATTTACGAGTACCCCTTTGGTATCAGTATTCAACAAATTCTGGACGACTGTCAGGCGCAGAATGTGCAAGCCGTGCAGATAGGTGGTCCCTCCGGTACTTTGATTGGAAAAGCGGATTTTAACCGCAGAATTTGCTTTGAAGATCTATCCACTGCCGGCTCATTCTTGGTCTTTGGACAACAACGCAATCTGCTGGCAATCAACCGTAATTTTGCCCGCTTTTTTGTGCATGAAAGCTGTGGTTTTTGTACCCCTTGTCGCGTGGGCACGCAACTGCTTAAAAACAATCTGGATAAAATTGCCGATGGCCGGGGCACATCGCAGGATATCGAAGAACTCAAACAGATCAGCCATTTGATTCGGCACCATTCCCATTGTGGTCTGGGACATACGGCAGCGAATCATATTCTGGATAGCTTGCAGCGATTCCCGCAAACCTTTG
>JBBTCY010000176.1:0-6617 GCA_038043005.1 Pseudomonadota bacterium | reverse complement strand
TTCTAAAGCCTAATTAGATCCCCGTGGCAAGACCACGGGGAATCGCAAGTTCAAAACCTGAAGTACAACTTTTAATAAATCATAACAAAAACCAGACAGGGGATTTATGAAGAAACTATTCGCACTGGCAGCCATCATTTTAATGATTAGCACTTATTCGTTCGCTGCAGAAAGGAAACTATTGAAAGATATTGATGGTAACGAGCTAACATCTGATCTCCAGAAACATCTACAGGCTCAAGGAAACAAACATACTGCCATGATCTGGTGGTTACCTTACGAATTCTGGGCATCCTCTCTTGCTCGGGACACAACAACAGACGAAGTCAGTAAAAAAACAATTCTCGATACCATGTCTGGCATCTCCTTTCTTGTCATAGTTCAGGCTGATGTCACTGCTTTAGCAGCTTTTGAGTTCTATGATAAAGATGAGATTGAAAAATCCATGCAGATTTCTTATACCAATACGGAAGGCAGAAAACAAAAAATATTACCAATGAAAACACTAAGCCCCAATCAGGAAATCGTTCTTGCTGTATTCAAACCTGTTCTTGCAGCAGCAATGGGTAACATGGGAAACAACATGCATTTCTTCGCATTTAATGATAAATCAGATCAATCTTCCAGATTACTTGATCCCTACAATAAAGGGTCGATATACAGCTTTCAAAGAGAAACGGTGCCATGATGACTACGAATATTGAGACTCCTTTGAATTCTCTTTTTGTTCCGCGCAAATGTTCAAATGGAAAAGATGCTCATATTTCATGGAAATATTGCCCCTGGGAAGGTGAACGCCTGGAAAACTAGTCATAGTTTTTTTATGGCAGTATCAGATAGATAGAAAAATTCTTGAACACTGAACACTACCTGGCACAACAACCCGCTTGTACAGGCGCTAATTCAGCACTTCCGTAAGCTTAGAAAAGAAATAGACCAGCAATCCAGATCTGCTCTATTACAGTCCCCAAACTTTTTTACTATACGATCCAGATATTCAATTCAGATTGAGATGTTTCCATTAAGCACATGTAATAATTAAAGTATATACACTTATTATCTGTCATTACTATAAACACTCGGCCTTTATTGAATTTAAAGTATTCAAGTCCAATCTCTAATTTCAATAAAGGAACAGCTAATGAAGCAGATACTTTTTTGTACCTTTCTTATCGGAACCATCACCCTGCTCGCCTGCCAGAATGACCCGGTAAATCGCGCACACACTGACACACAGACACTCGCGCCGCCTGCAACCCAACAGGCTATTGTTCCTCAGCCCATTCCCGCTGGCTTTGATTTCCCCGGTAACCGTGCTGAATTACAGAGACTGGCCGACACCAATAATATTGCGGCCATGCGTAAACATTCGTGGAATCTGTGGGCTGGCCTGACGGCGAATTCAACATCCCTGTTTGAAGGAAAAACCCTACCCATATGGGAAACCTGGCTTGCTACCGAACAGGTGTTCGCCAAGCCCGCCACTGAGACTACTACAGGGGCCGTGAATGCTGGAATAAAACAACCTGCACGCGAATTCAAAGACCCCGGGCAGTTTTCCCACATAAAAAATGTGGTCAAATCAAAAAATCAAATGGCATCAGGCTTGGTGGGATTCAACAAATATGACCCGACCATGGTTCAATACTTATGGGCCGGACATATGCAAGCCGGCTTATCGAATGAACTGGTTTTCTTTTACACCAGCAGCAGCAGTCTCACTGCGCTGAATGGAAACTGGGGAACCACTCCCATCAAGGACCGGAAGATTGTTGATGCGCCCAATACAGCGTTGGAGCTGAAACCGGTATTAATGACAGTGAAAGCCCAGGGTCTAACTGCCCTGCCTTTCTGGAAGGACCCAAGAAGCAGCACTGACAAGAATTGCGCAGCTGTTTCAATTGAGAAGCTGAGACACCCCAAACCAGGCCAACCGGCGACAGATTGCCATCCCGATCCGACAACCTGGACGCATTGTGTTCTGATTGATCCGAATGCTCATACGGACAGTCTGCAACCGGCAACCAAAGCACAATTTGCAAATGCGGATAAATCGGAAACCCCTGGCTGTACTGATCCTGCCAATGCGCAATATGGTGGAATCAATATGTTGTACCACTTCAAGATGACTGCTGCCGAGGCTACCGCATTCAACACGGCCCAACAACCTGCAATAGCAGCCAAGGCAGGAGATTTCATGGTTCTAATGGCCATGCATGTTAATACCAAAGAGATCGTTGATTGGACATGGCAGACTTTCTGGTGGCAAGGCGGGCAGGAAACACCTGACCAGTATCCAGGTTCTGGTCACGACAGAACTGCCAATATCAAGGCACCCTGGACCAACTACAACATGTGTTCCGCATACGCGCAAACCACAAAGCCAGACAATCAGGGTGACATGAATGTATGTTTTAATCCATATCTGGAAACAAGCTCAGGCATACCGGACGGTCTGAGATCAAATTGTGTCACCTGTCACGGAACCGCCACAATTGGTACCCCCAAAACAGGCGGCTACCCGGCAACCTATGATCGCCCCGTTGGTTTTGGTGACCCGGCATACTTTGGCGGCGCCACAAAAACCGATTTCTCCTGGGCAATTCCTGTGAATGCACAATAGCAATTACACCCAGTAACAACCAATCCCTTGCACTTGACAAGTGCAAGACAACCTTATGCAAGCCTTTCTCATAACCGGAAAGGCTTGCATTTCATGCAGAATGTACAATAGGTATCGTCAGGCTCACGTAAAAGCCTTGCCATTTGTACGCCCTGTCTGTTTTTAACTTGGTGCAGACCAGAATAATAGGGCAAGAATGAAATATAAAACCAGACTCTATACTTCTTCACATCCCGGAAAACCCAAAATTTTGCAGGACTGCAAGGCACTTTGCTCTCTCAATCTTACTTCTGATCGAACAACTTTTAGCCCTTCAGTTGCACAGTTCATGAAAGCTACTCAGCATAGCTTTAATTGATAAGAGTGACAGGGACTATTAATTTATTGTTCCCTAAGTCAGCTGGGATCTCAATGAAACTGGTAGTTAGTAGATCACCAGATTTAATTTGATTACTACCATCTATACTAATGTGCACTCTTACTATTAGTATTTGCTTCGGGTTTGTTTCTGGGATATTCAACACAACTTCCAAATTACCATTAGGCGCTAACACAGCATTATGAAGCTGCTTCTCAGTGATTAAAGCAGCAGAAGCATCTGCTAAAGAAGCATCTCTAATTTCTACCAAAATATTCTTTGCTTGCTTACTCAGGATATTTGCCGGCAAAGCAATACTTATTCGAACATTCTTCACATAACACTCCAGACAATTTAACCAAATTTGTCGAAATCTGACAGTTTGCCTACTCTATCCATCTGACATTTTCTCTAAATAATCTGCAATCGCTTGACTAATTTGAAGTCCGGTCCTTGTTTCTACAAACATCCATTGTCCAGCTGGATTAACTTCCAAGAAATAATACTCTCCTTTATCTGTTCTTCTAACATCAATTGCACCATAAATAAGACTTAAGCGTTTTTGGAGTCTTATTAAAGCCAAATAAATTTCACTCGGAAGTTCAATAGGGCGTACTGAAGATTCACCTATTACCATGCGCATGTCAACAGGATAAGCGGTATCTCTGGCATCAATCTCCGCAGTAAACAATCGATCGCCCACAGCGATTATTCGTAAATCCACGCCTGGTATATATTCCTGAAAAATTACTGGCGCAAGCTTTACCAAGTCAAGCCGATCTAGATCTTCTTTTTGTACCAACCGGGTTTCGCGCCATGCCTCATGCATAGCAAGAAAAGATTTGTACACAACCTTGCCAACGCCAATCTCACCAATAAAGCGTCTCGCTGCAGCTGGGTCGGTCGTTACCAAAGTTCGTGGCAACCGCAAGCCCACTTCTTTGGCAACCGACCACTGATATGGCTTGTGGTGTGCGGCATCATCAGCTGCACGGGGATTCATCCATTTGCAATGCAGCGCGTCTAGCATGCCATTTATGGCCTCAGAAGTTTCACTTACTGCAAAGGCCTGTATTTTTGGATCTTTAATTGCGTCATCCGCCATAAATGGAGTGACCCTTCGCCACCATGCGGCGCGTATCTGAGAAAGATCAATTGTGCCTGCCGACCCCCCCACCCAATACGATGGGGGTTCATTATCAGCAGGCCAGTTGAGGGTTAATTCCTGCTGGGTCGGGAAGTCAGCAAGATCGATCCGTTGAACTTCCCGGCCCTTCTTCGTGAGCCTCGCTACGACTTCGTCCGTGTGTTCTTCACCAAGGTACGAAATCACGAGAATCATTTACACCCCTCCCAAGGAACTGAGTGTTTCGAGAACCGCTTGATAGGCTGTCATCAGCTCGGCTTCTTGTCGTTTAAGATCAAGCAAGGCTGCTTCAATCTCAGCAAGTTGCCCCTGAGCATCAACCGCCACTTGGTCATAATTGCCTCCGAACTGGCTGGGTGTGTCCAGTACAAACGGAGACAATCCAACATCACCCTGTAAGCCTCCGATCAGCCCCGGATTAATCAGGCCACCCCCAGGCTGGGTTACATTCTCAACCAGGGTTCCAATCGGATCAAAACCTGGGCGCTTGATGGGATCTCTAATGGGGTCTTTTCTGACCTCTTTGATCGTATCGCTGATGGGATCTTTTCTGACTTCTTTGATCGTATCACTGATGGGGTCTTTTCTGACTTCTTTGATCGTATCACTGATGGGGTCTTTTCTGACCTCTTTGATCGTATCTCTGATGGGATCTTTTCTGACCTCTTTGATCGTATCTCTGATGGGAAGCTTTTGACCACACCGATACATTGAGCTTACCCCGGCAATATCGCCCGCAGAAAGCCCATTGCGCTGCCCCATCGCGCAACCAGCCGGGATTGGCTGTAATGGCACAATCGTAGGTTGACCATTTGTTGAAAATGCTGTGGCAGGATAGTGCATAATTGAGCAGTAATCATAAGCACCCAGATCATCGCCATCTGCTATATGCTGAGAAAAGTTATGTTGCATATTTGCATCAATATTTCCCCAATTGATACGCACAAACCTATCACGATCTTCTCGGCTCTGCTCATGCCACAACCCCACTGCATGGCCAATTTCGTGTATTACATTGCCAACCGAACATCCAGCACCTAAAGTAAGCGCCTGACTTCCTCCCCGCATCCCCACAAATGATGAGCAACCATTTCCCGGCTGGAAATGAACAAAATTTGGGTACTGAGCAGCATTACTCGCATTACGTAATACAAAACGAATACACGTATTCTGCTGCCAATGAGCAATAGCATCTGTTATCCGCTGTTGATTGGGTAAAGCTGGATCAATATCATAGGGAATAGTTGCGTTAGGCCACCGAAACTGTTGTCCGGTAATTCCAACGGATTGTAATGCAATACCTGAATCATCCATTGCGGGCTGCAATTCATCGATTGCTCCCAAAATAATATCGCCCTCAAAGATTGCCATTCCTTCCACGTTCGAGTAGATAAGACTTTTCTCTGGTAAACTCTCCCCCCGCACAAATGTTGATCCACAGGGATTCCCAGATCGAAATTCACCTTCCATTTTTGGCTTAGTCATATTTAATTCCTCCACGATAAAAAAACAAAATTAGCAAGCTTGATCAACATCCAATTTTTGTAAAGTTCATGATTTTCCTTCACTTCTACTTTTAACTTGAACCACAAACAGGCATCCAAATTACACAACACTATATTCCATCCTACATATTATTACCAAACCAAATTTGTATACAAGCATACAAATAGAATCTCTGATTAATCGAGAAAAAGATCCTATTTCTAATCCTTAGGGCACTTCGATTAACTAGCTTTCAGTTTGATATGCAGTGTGCTTTTATAAGATTAGTAGTTTTATGTTTAATGAACTGTGATATTTGTCACATTAAACAAGAAAATTTCTACTTCAATAAGGAAATCTGGGAGGAAAAACACCGTATGAGCATTTAATCAAAAAATGAGATAATCTTTTCTAGATAATTGAAATTTCCTCTACCACAAGTTACGGTCACTGAGAAAATGCATACCCAGAACAATCATTCGCCCAGGCATTGCCTGATATTTGCGCATCGCGGCGCCAATAGAGAGGCAATGGAAAACACCCGTAGTGCCTTTGACAAGGCGTTAACTTACACGATTGACGGCATTGAAACGGATGTGCAACTCAGCCGCGATGAAATTACTGTCCTTTGGCATGATCGTTTTCTCGAACGAATTGGCTTACCTGATAAGCATATCGATGATTTTGATTATCAACAGTTGAAGTTATTGGCTTTTCCAGAATCTGAAAACGAAGGCATCATGACGTTGCAAGCCTTTCTGACGATTTATCGCAAGCGCTGCCGCCTGTTAATTGAAATCAAGAATCGGGATTGGGAGCCGATTGCACGGCACGAATTGAAAATGCGGCAAACGCTCAATCTCATTGGCAAGCATAGCGATCAGCATATTGTTGTCTCCTCCTTTAATCTTGCCAGTCTGGTCTCCGCACATCAGCACAAGCCTGATTTTCCCCTGATTTATAACTTTGAATCCGAGCAAACCCTTGCGGATGCCCGGCAAGTT
>JBBTCY010000175.1:0-1751 GCA_038043005.1 Pseudomonadota bacterium | reverse complement strand
ACCAGAATCCATTGATATATTGCGTGTTGGCTGATTGCAGAAAACCGCCCGAACCAGTTTTAGCCCGCCCCTGATCCAGCACTTTCAAGAGCAGGCTGCCCTTGATGGACGCCAACTGCACATAACCGCCAAAAGGCAGCACACGGATAACATCGTAGACGGTAATATTGCCGGCAGGCAAAATGTCATCAATGCGGATCGAGCCGCTATTGTAGATGGAAAGCTCGGCTTCAGGATAAGGTCGCAACATACTCTGCGCAATCAATCGCGTCAGATTGGTTTGGCTACTGCGCACATTTGACTCCAACCCATCCAGCGCTTCCGTGGTTGTCCTAACGATAGCTTCCGGTTGGAAACCTTGCTGCCGGAAGGCATTGAACGCAATACTCATCCACTTATCAACCACTGCCTTGATTGCCGGATCCTCAGCCAGACTATCGTTGATGGGTACAAAGGCAGGTTTGATTTCCGTCTTTCCTGTTTGAGGATCATAGTAAAGATCAACCACATAGACTGAACGCACATTAGCGTCCCCTTTAAGCAGCGGCGTAAAATTACCGCGCCAGTTCTGGAAGTTAACATGCTCATGCCCACCCAGCAGCAATCCAATTTGTGGATAGGTTTGCAGTAACTTGATGTCATCATCAATCGCCTGATGCGTCAGCGCAATTATAAAATCGGAACGCTCGGCAAGTTGTTTGACTTGATTTCCCGCAGTAATCAGTGGATCAGAATAACTCACATAACCAGGTTTGTTGGCCGCAAGCGTTAATCCAAACATACCCATCCTGAAAGTTTTTCCACTTTTTCTGTCAGTAATTGGAATAACGAAATTTTGATGCACACCTTTGTATGAATGACCGTTTGCGTCCAATACATTACTGGATACCCAGGTAAATTGAGCTTCCTTCATGCGTTGATTAAACTGATCTTCCTTGATATCAAACTCATGATTGCCAAAGGTGGCATAATCAAGTCCAAAGTGATTCAGCACATCCACCATCTGCCGCCCGGCCAGCCGATCACCCTCATAGATTGCTGTACCCACTGCAGAAGGACTGAAAAGATCCCCACCCAGCGTGGTGATCGTGTTGGGGTTACGTGCCAGCAGCTGCTTACGCAACGTGGCAACGCGCGCAATGCCGCCTTCTTTACCACCACTGACCGGCGTGATCTCATAGATATCATTAAAATGCAGGATCGTTACATGAATCCTGTTATCTTCAATATGAACAGAAGGTGCTGTGGCACAAGCGGTTATAGCAAAAACCAGGAGCACAGATAACAGACTGGAGAGGGGGTTTTTCATGATATTGACCTATGGACTGGTTTCTTTTATATCAACTGGTGGATTCATCAGATAAGTCTTGAATTCTCAGGATATCGGCAATTTTGCCCTGGGTGATGGCTACCGATCTCACATCGCCAAGCTTCTGGTAGATCGGCAGCTCATCTTCCTGGCGAATGCGCATGGCTTCATCGAGTTGGCCGCAGGCCTGAAGGATATCGGCAATCCTGCCCTGAGTGACGGCCTCAGAATACACATCACCCAGCTTCTGGTAGATCGGTAGTTCATCTTCCTGTCGAATGTGCATAGCTTCATCGAGCTGACCGCGGACCTGAAGGATATCGGCAATCTGGCCTTGGGTAACAGCTATAGAATACACATCACCAAGCTTCTGAAAAATTGGCAGCACATCTTCCTGATAGATACGCAGGGCTTCATCGAGTTGACCGCGGGCCTTGAGGAT
>JBBTCY010000174.1:7070-13382 GCA_038043005.1 Pseudomonadota bacterium | reverse complement strand
GCGCTGGAACTCGCGCTAGATGTTCCCATTGTTGTTGCCATCTTTATTCCTCCTATTAAATAGTGAACTAATAGAAATACACGATGTATCCAACCGGGATGAATTAATTCCAACCGAATACATTCATTAGAGTATTTTCTTTTTAAAAAAAGTTCCCGATTATCAGTATGGATTCAATAAAAATTCGATGACTAATCTCCGCTAATCCCTGAAATTCCCCTAGCCATTCACACTGTCATAAAATTGTCATAAAGATGTAACGTAGTTGTCATACTCATACTATATAAATAGCCTGTTTTTAAATTTCAGGATCAAAGACAGACTATGAAACTATCTCCGCTTAGCATAGCGATCACCGCCATATTAAATGTCAGCATGCTGTCCAGCGCTTATGCACTGGATCTTTATGTCGATAAAAAAACCAAGCAGATCTACGCTGAGCCTGGCCCTGGCCGGGTGCACATGGGTTCATTTGTCAAGGCTGAAGAAGCTGGCAAAAAAGCACAAACATCTAAATCATCGGTAGCGACAACGCCAGCAAAGGCTTCACCGGATACTTCAGAAAAAACGGAAGTAACCGGGTTGACGCCAGATTCTGAGGATCAGCAGGCTGAAGCGGGTGACAAGGCGCCGAGTGACCGCCTTGTAAGGCTGCGCGAGAAGGCTGATAAAGAACAGCTCAAGGGTAAAGTTTCAGTACTTGAAGAGCGCGTCAAGGAAGTTGAAAAGATACACGGAACATTCGATGATCGTGGCCTGCATTGGGCAACCAAAGATGGCAACTTTTCAATGTCGCTCAATGGGCGGATACAAGCGGCCTCACAATACAATTTTATCAATGACCCCGATCCTGCATTTGGAACCAATTTACCTAACGAAATGAACAGCGGCATGAATATCCGCCGTGCCCGTCTTGGCGTTGAAGGTACTTTCTACAAAATATGGGATTATAAATTCGAATACGACTTCAGCCGTGGCAATGGCACGGTTGGATCCGGCATCACCGATGCATTCGTGCGGTTGAACCACACCAATGCATTGTCCTACAAAATCGGTTCCTTCAAGGAGCCGTTCAGCTTGGAAGAAGCCGCCAGTAACCGCTACCTGACATTTATTGAACGTCATATGTCGGTCAACTCGTTCGTCGACAATCCCAACACGTATAAAACAGGTATTGGCGCCAACTATGCAGTTCAGCGGTGGCAAACCGGTCTGGCTTTTCAGACTGAACCAATTGGTTCCTGGTCGGCTGCCGCCAGTTCGGTGAACGCCAACGGCAACCAGAGTCGTAATAATGGTTCAGGGGATACCGGCTGGGAAGGGATCGGCCGTATCAGTGGCAGACCCTGGATGGAAGATGAAACCAAATTCATGCATATCGGTATCTCCGCAGGACACACAGCAGTCAACACCCAGTACCGCGCTGATGGCACCATGGTCGGCGAGGGATCAAACGGGGGTGGCGGCGGTATGTCATTCTTCGCATTCCCCGGAACAAACGTGGATCGTTCCAACATGCTGAATACCGGCAACTTGAGCACAGGCGCTCTCAATGATCCCAATCATCGCCGCGTCAGCAGCTACGACCGCTACGGTGCAGAGTCCTGGCTTGTTTATGGTCCGTTCTCAGCCCAGGGAGAATATTTACGTACAAACATCAATGGTACTGGCTATGACAGCGAGCATCTGACCGGTTACTATGGTTTTGCAAGTTATTTCCTGACTGGCGAATCCAAGACCTATCATGTCAGAAATGGCGCAGCAAACCGGATCAAACCAAAACGGCCATTTAACTGGAACGGTCCGGGCTGGGGTGCATGGGAGGTCGCGGCTGGTTATGATTACATTGACCTGAACTCTGGCGTCATTAAAGGTGGGCAGGCAGATATGGTTCGATTTGGCTTGAACTGGTATCCCCACTCAAATGTTAAATTCCAGAGTAACGTTGTCTATATGTTAGATATCAACACCGCTGCAACGCCAACCAGCAATACAAATGGCTACTCAGGCGGCGGCGGCGCACGTACCCATGGATGGAACAATGCCAACTTTGGCGCATTCCTGACACAGGTGACCGTCGATTTCTAAGGCGGCATAAATCACCGGCAACCAGAAAGCCGGGAATTCAAAATGTTTTCCTGAATTTCCGGCAATAGATAAACTTCCGTTCAATCAGTCGTTAACTTTTTACTGAACAGGATACTGTCATTGTCCGGAAACATACGTTAACATTCTTGCACAGTGCGCATTAAAATGCTGTCACGCATGTAGCGGTCATCTCAATCAAATGGAGGGTGAAATGTTACACTTACGCAACCTCAGGTTACTCAAGGCAGCATTCCTGCTCAGTGCATCAGTCAGCATTGCCGGTGTTGTAAACGCTCAACCGATTATCAAAATTGACGGCTCCAGCACCGTTCACCCCATCACCAAAGCCGTTGCAGACCAATTTCAAATCACTAAAAAAGATGCCGTCAAGGTCACCGTTGATATCTCCGGCAGTGGCGGCGGTTTCAAGAAATTTTGTCGTGGCGAAATCGACATTGCCAATGCTTCCCGCCCTATCCTGAAAAGTGAAATGGCCGCCTGCAAGAACTCGCGCGTACAATATGTCGAAATACCTGTAGCGTTTGATGCACTGACCGTGGCAATCAATCCAGAGAACACCTGGAGCACCACCATGACCGTCGCGGAATTAAAGAAATTATGGGAACCGGCTGCCCAGGGCAAAATCACCAAATGGAACCAGATAAACCCGGCATGGCCTGATGAAGCCTTCAAGCTCTATGGCGCCGATGCGGATTCCGGTACTTTTGACTACTTTACCGAAGCCATCGTCGGCAAGGCCAGATCAAGCCGCAGCGACTTCACTGAATCTGAAAACGACAATGTATTGGTAGACGGTGTAGTGAACAATAAGAATGGATTGGGATTCTTCGGCTTTGCCTATTACCTCGAGAACCAGAATAAAGTAACAGCCGTTGCAATCAACAATGGCAAAGGCGGCATTCTCCCATCCGTAGAAACCGTTGAAAACGGAAGTTATCAGCCCTTATCACGTCCCATCTTCATCTATGTAAATATCAAAGCAGCAGAGAAACCTGAAGTCAAGGAATTCGTTGAATTTTATATGAAGAATGCCCTGCTTCTGGTAAAAGAAGTTAAATTCTTCCCGTTACCGCCCACGGCCTACGCCACCATGATGGAACACTTCAAAAAGAAAAGGGTAGGTACAGTATTCAATGGCGTATCTGCAGTGGGTCTGACTATCGACGAACTGATCAGACGCGAGGGGCGTCTGGAATATGATAATTATTGAGCTATTTGGCAGATAGATTGCAAGACACGACCCTATTTCCCTAACAAAGGAAAAAGCCCTTAGTATATGAAAAATATAGTGGGTTTATACAACGAAGAAAAAAATGCTAATGTGCGGAGCGCAATTTGAGTGCGCGCATAACACCGCAGATGTTGATGCGGACACACAAGCCACGCTCCGGGGTAAAAGCAATATTTTCGATGTTGATTTTCCGATAGATGGCTTGAGGCGATTGTGCATTGACCCGCACTCCATGTCAGAGAACGCTGCATTGGAGGGAACACCGCTCACTTTGTTTGCGGCTTCGCCCCTACTACGGGGTGTCCCTCAATTTAAACGTTATGCCAAGAAGGGAGCAGCACTTTGAACTATCTTCAATTTGATTTGGGTAGTAGAAAAAGCGGTGAGATAGTAGAGGTAACTTTAACAAGCGGTGCCAATGTTCGCCTGATGACAAGTTCTGAATTTTCTAATTATAAAAACGGAAGAAATCATCGCTGTATTGGTGGCTTAGCGAAACGTTCTCCGATTCGGCTACAAATTACAAGCTCGGGTCATTGGTTCGTTGCAGTTGACATGCAAGGATTGCAAGGCAGTACCAAAGCATCGGTTCGGATACTTCCTGGTGTTCTGCCCGAAATACAAGAGCGGCCATTATCAGAAATTCCAAGCCTTGTTCGCAGAGACATTCCACTGTTAACAGATACGGGTACAGAAATTCACGACGTATTTATCTCACATGCATCGGAAGACAAAGACGATTTTGTTCGACCGCTAGCTAACGCCCTGATAGAACAAGGACTCAGTGTCTGGTATGACGAAATGACTCTTAGAATTGGAGATAGCCTGAGACAAAAAATTGACAAGGGTCTTGCAAATAGCAGGGTCAGTCTAGTTGTCCTTTCACCATCTTTTATTAAGAAAGGCTGGACGAACTACGAGCTTGATGGAATTGTGACTAGAACCGTGTCCGGCGAACAAGTTCTGCTACCGATATGGCACAACATAACAAAACAACAGGTTGTGGATTTCAGTCCCTCACTAGCCGATAAAGTTGCCCGAAGTACCGCAACGCACACTATTGAGGAAATTGCGCAAGAAATTGCAGAGCTTATTAATGCAAATGCATAACCCGCTGCTCCAAGGGACGCTCCGCCGAAAAGCGCGGCTCCGCGTCTCTGAGCTTTTTTGTTATGCATTAATATGACTTCCTCAGAGAGGATTATCATTGCAGCACCCTCTGAACAGAAAACGATGGCACTGCTTTTCGATAAAGTGTGGTTCCCACGCACGGCAGGACTTGAGAAACCGGATCATTGCTACTCGGAGTACTATCTAGTTCCACCCTCTAAAGAGATAATGTTCTTTACGGAGAAAGAAATACTTGAATACCAGAACTTCATCCTAAGTGTCGGCAGCGTTGGCAAAGGGGAATGGCGGTGCGGAGAAGAATATTTCCTATTTTTAAATAAAAACTTACGAGTACTTGCCAACTTATATCGTAGCTTGGGCTATGAGGTGTTTCACACATATCGCTTTTACGAGTTATGGAATCTTCGTGAAAGAAATGCAGAAAGCTCAAATTTATTATACGAGGTAGCAATAGATAAAATTGCGATTATTGATGAAAGTCGTTTGAGCTGGGATCAAGTGATGGAGTTTCGAGAAGATAATGATTCAATTAAAAAGCTTAGAAATTTCAAATTGTGGGTAGAAGAGGCGATTTCTGTTGCTTCGAAAGAACAAGCATCAGACTTGCTAGAGCAAAAATTAGAGGATTACCGCTTGGGCAATAAAAAAGCATGGAATTACTACGGGTCTTGGAGTGATGAAACAAGTCCTAGATTACCGTACGATTCTATCTGGTCTAGTTGTTGGAACTGGCCTTCAGTATGTCGCCAACAATGAGTTTCTTTCGCTGCTCTCGGCAGGCTCAGTGATTGGTGCTAGTGCGTTAATCTGGTTGAGCGAGCGCCTTGTAGAGAAGCAAGAAATTGAATTGCATGGTAGTGCTCGAGAGACTGCCATCCTTTATGAAATAACCAAAAATTTTCCCAAACGGTAGGCTAAATGATCGATGAAGTTTTAAAGCGGATAGAAACATTAGGAAACATTAGCAAAAGCAAGGGGGTCAGGTCTTGTAAACACCTACACTTATGATAAACTTCCTCTATGGCAAGACCTTTAAGAATAGAATTGGCTGATGGTTTTTATCACGTAACTGCGAGAGGTAACGCGCAGAGTGATATTTATCTTGACGATGAAGACAGGCTTTCGTGGTTGAGTCTGCTGGGTAGTGTCTGCAAGCGCTTTAACTGGCGTTGCCATGCCTATTGTTTGATGACCAATCATTACCATATTGTAATCCAAACCATGTCTGCTAATTTGTCGCAAGGTATGCGGCAGCTTAATGGTGTTTATACACAGACCTTAAATCGACGACATAGGCGTACTGGCCATGTTTTCCAGGGGCGCTATAAAGCGATTCTGGTACAGAAGGATGCTTATCTGCTGGAACTGGTACGTTACGTTGTTTTAAATCCAGTACGCGCCGGGATTGTCAGTTCGGTACAAGCGTGGCCGTGGAGCAGTTATACGACTACCATTAACCAATCGCCACGTCCTGAATGGTTGCACACTCAGTGGATCTTGAAACAATTTCATCCAGACAAGTCACAGGCCATCAAGAGTTATATGGATTTTGTACAGTCAGGTACTGGCTTGCCTACTATCTGGGAAGCGCTGAAGCATCAAATTTATCTGGGTGATGAAAACTTTATCCAGAAAATGCAGAATAAAATTGATTTGAATGGATTATCTCAGATCGAAGAAATACCCAGAATCCAGCATCGCCCTCCCGCCAAACCGCTAAGTCATTTTACCGAGAAATTTCCAGATACCAGGCAAGGTATGCAGGAAGCTTATAAAACCGGCGACTATACAATGCAACAAATAGCCATTGCTTTTAAAGTACATTATTCGACAGTCAGTCG
>JBBTCY010000174.1:0-6970 GCA_038043005.1 Pseudomonadota bacterium | reverse complement strand
GGTTTCCTGATAGCCGCCTTTGCGCTCACAGGAGCAGTTATCGCGGGGAGACATGCCTGGCTGATACGGTACCCCGAATCATTTGAATGTGGTATCAGCCCAGAAGAAGCTTTTCTGAATGCCTTACCAATCGCCGAATGGTGGCCGGGAATGTTTGAAGCCAATGGAGATTGTGCGAATGTCGATTGGAAGTTTTTATCGCTCACACTTCCAGACTGGTCACTGATTGCTTTTATTACGCTGGGCGTATTAGCAGTCTATAGTGCGCTCGCCAGAAAATAACTGACGGGAAAAGCCAGTCGCTAGCCTCGCGGATGATGCCTGGCATGCAATTGTTTTAAACGCTCGCGTGCAATGTGCGTATAGATCTGGGTTGTGGATATGTCCGCATGGCCCAGTAATAATTGGACAACGCGTAAATCAGCACCATGATTTAACAGATGGGTGGCAAAAGCGTGGCGAAGGGTATGCGGAGACAGGTGCTTATTAATGCCAACCTGTTGTGCATGCCGTTTGATCAGATACCAGAAAGCCTGCCGTGTCATCGCTGCACCACGGGCTGTTACAAATACGGTATCCGTTACGATGCCGTCAAGCAGCACGGGGCGGATTTCTTTGGTATAACGATTCAACCAGTCAAGCGATTCTTCTCCCAGCGGTGCCAGCCGTTCCTTTCTGCCTTTCCCCATAACCCGCACAACACCCATATCCATGCTTAACTGCGAATACCTCAGATTGATCAGCTCTGAGACACGCAAACCGCTGGCATAGAGCACTTCCAACATCGCCCGATCGCGAAAGCCCAATGGGTGGTTTAAATCCGGCGCACTCAACAGCAGATCCACTTCGGACTCCGTCAGACTCTCTGGAAGATTCCGCAGCAATTTTGGAGTTTCGATATTAAGACTGGGGTCTGTTGTGATTCTTCCCTGACGCAGCAGAAAACGGTAAAACCGTTTCAGACTGGATAGCTCGCGACTGGTTGTACTGGCTTTAATCTTGGCCGAAACTCTGGAGGCAAGAAATTCGAGCAGATCCGAATGGGTTGCTTCGGTCAGCATGCGGCTATCCTGATTCTGCTTGCCCAGCCATGCACCGAACAGGCGCAGATCGTTGCAATAGCTTTGCAGCGTATTGCGCGACAAGCCATCTTCCAGCCATAAGGCATCGGAAAATTCATCCAGCAATCCGGTATTCAGTTCAGGTGCTCTCATGGCTCAATAACCAACGTTTAATCTCCATAGGAAATCCATCACTTGCATTCATAAAGCCGCCTAACCCGCCATTCTTGGAAATAACTCGATGACATGGTATCACGATCGGGATCCGGTTCGCGCCACATGCGCGACCAACTGCTCGTGGCGCTGAATGCAGCCGTGTTGCAATTTCCGCATAGCTACTCGTTTTTCCACTGGGTATCCCCTGGATTGCATCCCATACACGACGCTGATGCGTCGTCCCGCTGATATGCAGATTCAAATCAAATACAAAGCCAGGCTCAGCCAAATAGGCTTGTAATTGTCTACAAACTTCCCTGGCCAGTAAATTCTGTGGTACCAACGGCTTTGTATCCAGTGGCAGGTATTCTATGTCCGTTAACCAATCTTCTTCTATCCGAATTCCTAACACTGCAAAAGGCGTAATGAGTTTTGCCTGATATGCGCTGATTGAACTGACAGCCGGCTTATTCTTTAAGCTATTCACTTTGCGCTGCGATCTTCTTTAAGAAGATATTTAATGTCTTTATCCATTGCAAATGTAATTGACCCTGACAATGCATTAAAGTTTCAGGCTCCTGATACCAGGTAATAGTCAGAGAACATGAATCTCCTGAAAACTATGACTTTAACAACAATAATTCATTAAGCCTTTTCACGAATGTCGCGGGGTCTTCAAGTTGTCCCCCTTCAGCCAGTAACGCCTGGTCAAACAAAAGATGACTCCAGTCATCAAATTTCTCTGTTTCAGTTTTCAATCGCTGTACCATGGGATGATGAGGATTGATCTCAAGGATTGGTTTGGCATGATGCACCTTCTGTCCGGCTGATTTCAACAGTCGCTCCAGATTACCACCCATGTCATGCGTATCTGCAACAAGACAGGCCGGTGATTCGGTCAATCGGAATGTAACCCGCACATCTTTCACCTGTTCACTCAAGGATACTTTCATTTTCTCAGTTAGTTCCTGATAATCACTGGTTTCCTTTTCACGTTCTTCTTTTTCGGCTTCATCTTCAAGGTTGCCCAGATCCAGCCCACCTTTGGCGACCGACTGAAGCGCCTTTCCTTCGAATTCTGTTAAATTCGTCACCAGCCATTCGTCTACACGATCTGACAACAGCAAGACTTCAATTCCTTTCTTACGGAAAACCTCTAAATGAGGACTGTTCTTAGCTGCCTTAAGGTTATCCGATGTCACATAATAAATCTTGTCCTGACCTTCTTTCATGCGCTGCAGATAAGTATCCAGAGAAACGGATGGCTCCTCCGTATCGCTCTGGGTTGTTATAAAGCGTAATAATTTAGCGATGCGCTGCCGATTCGCATAATCTTCCCCTACACCTTCTTTCAGAACCTGGCCAAACTCCTGATAAAAAGTCTTATATTTTTCCTTGCCTTCTTCATCTTCCTTTTTAGCGAGGTCCTCTATTAATCCAAGGACTTTCTTAACGACACCCGCTCTGATGGTCTCAATATCCTTTGATTCCTGCAATATTTCGCGCGACACGTTCAAAGGTAGATTATTTGAATCGATAACTCCCCGGACAAAACGAAGATAATTAGGCAACAGCTTCTCCGCATCATCCATGATAAACACACGCTGGACATACAGCTTCACGCCGTGGCGATGTTCGCGATCAAATAAATCAAAAGGCGCGCGCGCTGGAATATAAAGTAATTGGGTATATTCCTGTTTTCCTTCTACGCGCGCATGCAAATAGGCAAGCGGAGGTTCAAAATCATGTGCAATATGTTTGTAGAATTCATTATATTGCTCAACTGTAATTTCATTCTTGGGACGTGCCCATAACGCATTGGCCTGATTGATCGTTTCATCGTCATCAAGTATTTTGTTTTTACTTTCTTCCTGCGACCATTCTTCTTTCTTCATTAGAATTGGTAACGTTATATGATCCGAATATTTACGGATAATATTGCGCAATCTCATTCCATTGAGAAATTCATCCTCTTCTGATCTCAGATGAAGAATAACATCGGTTCCGCGCATCTGTTTTTCCAGTGTTTCTATTGTATAGTCGCCCTCACCGCTTGACTCCCAGCGAACACCATGTTCTGCTGTCAATCCAGCGCGTCTGGTTATCAGCGTCACCTTGTCAGCAATAATAAAAGCTGAATAGAAACCAACACCAAATTGGCCTATCAGATGCGCATCCTTGATTTGATCACCGGTTAATGAATTAAAGAATTCCCGTGTTCCTGATTTGGCAATCGTGCCAATATGATCAATCACTTCCTGCCGCGACATGCCAATACCATTATCTGAAATGGTAATGGTACGTTCGCTTAAATCATAACTGACACGAATCTTCAGGTCCGAATCCGATTCATACAACGCCGCATCGGTTAAACCTTCAAAGCGTAACTTATCAACCGCATCGGATGCATTTGAAATTAATTCACGAAGAAATATTTCCTTATTGCTGTATAAGGAATGAATCATTAATTTTAAGAGTTGCTTCGCTTCAGTTTGGAAGCTCAAATGTTCTTTGATTGTTTCAGCTTGCACAGTTTGTCTCCTTGAGAATTTTTTTTATATGGGGATAGTACGTGTGAATTCAAGTTAATTTATCAATCGGCTAACAATTCACGACAGAATCAACACTGCCCGTCCATGATTATTTGATCAATTAATGTGTTACAAATATAAACGCATTGATACGGTAAACTTCATCAGATCTAATAACAGATCTGATGAATTCAGTACAATGAAGGAATATCCTCAGCAATTGAGAATAGAGAAAGCCTCACCGGATCACAGCGATACAAGTACCTGAGATGATCATGGTGAATTACATTGAATTTTGAATCGCGTAGAGGCTCAGGCCCATGAGCGCCTGTGGGAAAATACCTAATACCAGTACCGCAAGACCATTGGCGCTGAGCAGAATTTTAACATCACTGCTTGACTTGATAGGTTCAGAGGTTACCGGGTCATCAAAGTACATGAATTTGATGATGCGCAAGTAGTAGAACGCACCAATCAATGAAAATAACACAGCTACAATTGCCAGCCAGATATAGCCCGCATTGATGACAGCCTGCAATACAGCCAGTTTAGCGTAGAAACCAATCATGGGCGGTATGCCTGCAAGCGAAAGCATCAATAACAGGGCAATAAATGCATACCAGGAATTTCTTTTACTCAGTCCTTTAAAGTCTTCGATATTTTCTGCTTCGAATCCACTTCGAGACAGCAGCATGATCATGGCAAAGATTCCCAGCGTCATTAAGATATAGGCGATGACATAAAATAAAGCCGAGCTGTATCCATTCCAATCTGCACTAATGAATCCCAGCAACAGGAAGCCCATATGAGAAATCGTGGAATACGCCAACATACGCTTTATGTTGGTTTGTGCGATTGCTATGATATTACCTACTGCCATCGACATGACTGCCAACACCACGAGCATACCTTGCCAGTCTGCAACCATTTCACCGAGTCCCTCAACCAGCAAACGCATTACAAAACCAAATGCCGCCAGTTTTGGCGCTGAACCAATAAATAAAGTAACCGCCGTTGGTGCTCCTTGATAAACATCCGGCGCCCACATGTGAAACGGAGCCGCACTTAACTTGAAGCTAATACCTGCTATGATAAATACTAGACCAACTACCAGAACTTTCTGGCTGCTGACACCGCTTCTTATGATTTCTGCAAGTTGTGTAACATGCAGCGTACCCGTCGCACCATATACCATGGACATACCGTATAGCAGAAATCCAGACGCCAAAGCACCTAATACAAAAAACTTCATAGCCGCTTCGGTGGCAATATAGGATTCCCGGCGCAGGGCAACCAGTGCATATAGCGACAGGGACAGCAATTCGAGACCGATATATAGCGTAAGAAAATGACTGGCTGATATCATCACCATCATTCCCAGCGTGGCAAATAGTATCAGACTGAAGAATTCGCCTGTCAGCATGCCGCGCTCGCTGATATAGCTATGCGAGTAGATAAGCACTGCTGATACAGTGCCATATACCATCAGTTTTAGTATATCTCCCATTGCATCATCAACATACATGCCAGAAAAAGTATAACTGACTGTCGTTGACAGTGATGAAAACGTTAAAACGGCACAACCCAGCAAGGTCACTTGTGTCAGGAAGTATGCTACATAGCGCTTTTTCTCACCGGCAAAAAGATCACCCAGCATGACCACGCACACCATGATCAGCATGAATATCTCAGAATAAGCGGGTGTAAAATCGGGTGATTGAAAATCCATTAACTCTTAATCCTCATATTGAGAAATACTACTTTCCCAGAATCACTTAATCATAACTTGCTAATACTGATGTGCGTCAGCAAGTTATTTACAGTTGTATGCATTACATCAGTCAATGGATAGGGATACACGCCAAACCATAAAACTGCCAGAGCCAGAATCGTCAGTAATGCGAATTCACGTTTGGAGAGGTCTTCCAGTTTCTCTACTGCTGGACTTGCAACAGCACCAAATATGACTCGCTTATACATCCATAAGGTATAGGCTGCACCAAAAATCAATGTTGTTGCAGCTAAAAATGCATACCAGAAATTGATTTGTATGGCACTCATGATAACCATGAATTCACCAACAAATCCGCTGGTGCCCGGCAAACCTGCGTTTGCCATGGCAAACAGCATAAAGAATGCGGCAAAGACCGGCATTTTATTAACAACACCACCATAATCAGCAATCTGTCGCGAATGGAGTCTGTCGTAGAGTACACCTACGCACAGAAACATGGCGCCTGATATAAAGCCATGTGAAATCATCTGGACCATTGCCCCCTCAATGCCATAGGCATTGAACAGGAAAAAACCCAGTGTCACGAAACCCATATGTGCGACTGATGAATAGGCAATCAGTTTTTTCATGTCGGCTTGCATTAATGCAATCAGGCCAATATATACAACAGCAATCAATGACAGCACAATCATCATATCTGCCAGATAATGACTGGCATCCGGTGTAATCGGCAGTGAGAAGCGCAGAAAACCGTACCCACCTAACTTAAGCAGAATTGCTGCCAGAACCACTGATCCACCCGTCGGCGCTTCCACGTGTGCATCCGGCAACCATGTGTGTACCGGCCACATGGGTACTTTCACTGCAAATGCCAGTAAAAATGCCACAAAAATTAATATCTGCGGTGTGAACGGAATCGCTAATTGATGATAGTCCTGTATTGAGAAGCTGCCGCCAGAAGTATGATAGAGATAGATAAACGCAATCAGCATCAATAATGAACCTAGCAACGTATAGAGAAAGAACTTGATCGCTGCATAAACCCGATTCGGACCACCCCAGATTCCAATAATCAGGAACATTGGAATCAGTGATGCTTCCCAGAATACATAAAATAAAATCGCATCCAGTGATGAGAAAACACCATTGACTATGCCAGACATGATCAGGAATGCTCCCATATATTGGGAAACCCGTTCCTGAATCACTTGCCATCCAGCAACAATTACCAGCGGTGTAATAAAACAGTTCAGAACAATCAATGGCATTGAAATACCATCAACACCCAAATGATAATTTATATTAAAACGATCAATCCAGACATGATTCTCGACAAATTGCACCACACTCGTGGTTGAATCAAACTCCGTATAGAGTGGAATCGCCACCAATAGTCCCAAGATGGAACCGGAAAAAGCAAGCAATCGTGCAATCTGTGCATTACGATCGCTTCCGGTGGCCAATACGGCGATACCAACGATAATTGG
>JBBTCY010000173.1:10701-13712 GCA_038043005.1 Pseudomonadota bacterium | reverse complement strand
TAATTAGTTGTTGTACAAAAGAAGATGGCCATAGAGCTAAAACAAGTGGATATCTTTATGCCAATTTAAACGTTATCCCAAATATGAGCACGACTGTGGGTTTTAGTTACGATTCCTATAATGCAACTAACTTACCTAGTATTGATGGATTTAATCCAAAATTTGGTTTCCAGTGGAATATTGCTAGTAATTTGCGACTACGAATGGCTTGGTTTGAAACGATAAAAGCGCCTTTAGCTACTAATCAGTCTATCGAGCCCACTCAGATTGCCGGATTTAATCAGCTATTTGATGACATTAACGGCACAAAATCCAGCCGCATGGGAATAGGACTCGATGCACATCATGGAAACAAGATATTTGGTGGTCTTGAGATTTCAAAACGCGATTCAAATTCACCAAGATTCTTGGGTACAAACCATATTTTTTTAGATCATAAAGAAAATTTATATCATGGCTATCTATATGGAACATTACATAAGAATTGGGTTGCAAAAAGTGAAGTTCGCCTTGAGAGATTTTCAAGACCACATGCTGAATTACAAAGAATTGACACTTTGAGTATTCCTGTCAGCATTGATTATTTTAATCCAAATGGATTATTTGCTAACTTAACTGGCACATTCGTGCAGCAAAAAGTTGAACGTGAAGGAAATAGAAGCAATGAAGGTCAGGAAAAATTTTTCTTAATTGATACTGCGATAGGCTATCGACTACCTAATCGGAAAGGTATTTTAAGCTTGGAAGCAAAAAATTTATTTGATGAGCACTTCGTATTCCAGAATATTAACGTTTCAACATCTCAGATTACCACCCCGCGTTTTATTCCTACACGAACAATTTTTGCAAGAATTACATTAAATTTTTAAAAGGAGAAAAGCACTATGTTAAATGCTAAGCAATTGTTAATCATGAGTTCATTATTTTCATTAGCGATTGGTCTGGTTGGTTGTGCAAAACCCATTCCGACTAATCTTATTAACAAACTTGAGGAGAAAATCTCGCGTAACACTGATGAAGGCCAGAAAGATAAATTTAACATTGGATTTGTAACAATTTTTGATGCTAATACAGAAAAAACAAAGTCCTTCGTACGTGAAACACAAGAAGGTAAAGAAACAGGTATCACAACTGGTATAAAAGGTGAATCAGCTTCAGAAATAAGAGAATTGACTTCTGTGTCAGTACTTGGCCTCTCCGGAATTAAAATAAACGATATAGAATATAACTCATGCAAATATATCACTGTCAACAATCAAAGAGAGCCTAGTAAAGATCTGTCAAAGTTGATTTGTGAAACTAACAAAAATTCAAATGCCAAGCTACTGCCCCCTGATACTCTTGATAAAGAACTTGTTAGCGAGCTCAGTAAAGTTGGAGGAATCGATAATATCGGATTTCTTTTATTCAATGACTATAAGACTGGAAAAACAAAACTATTCCTAGGAAGCGATAATTATGTTGTTCCAGATGTAAACTTCCCTCTTCCAAAAAGCACGATGACAAGCTTGAATGCGTGGTCTATGGTCACTTATAAACAAAACCCGTGCAAGACGTGCAAGGTCAATTCTAGCGGCGTGGAAGAATGTGTTTACGTAAAAGATCAGACTTGTTAAAACGTAATTCCCCCGCTAGTCTCATACTTGCGGGGGAATTGTTTTAGGCTGTTGCTATTCCTAGATAGCTATGATCTAGTAGACCAGCAAGGTAGTTTCCCTTTTCCCAGTATTTCCCGATAATACTAACCACCTCATCCTCAACCAAATGCGATAGATCCGTATCACTCCACATAATTGGTGTTGGAGATTCACTTAAAGTGCTCAGGAACAGCGTTTGATATTCTTCAGTACCCTTATTGGAAAATCCAACAATCTGATTCAATTCAATCTCATCAAGCGCTGAAAATATGTTAATTAAAGAACCATAGAATAAAGATTCTAAACTTTCAGTAGTCGCAGGAACACTCGTTAGATGACCTACACCTAACTCATCTGCATTATAAATACCATCATCATCCTGGTAAGGCTTAACAAAGCCGAATGTAAATTCATAGTCACCTTTATTACTACCCAATTTCTCTAGAACTGCTGTACGTAGCGAGGTGTTTGATAGAATACCCTCTCTCTGATTTAAAGAGACCAAAGAACCCAAAGAACCCAAATCAGAGTTCACTAATATATTGGGGTAATCCAAATCTTTACTCTGTAAATTGACAGCACTAAAATATCCTCTCACGGCATCCACCGAGTGGTCAGACAATTCACTCAGCATTCTGGTTGTAACACCATAATCTCTTGCAACTTGAAATATTTCTTCGGGTTCCTGAATATTTAACTTAATAAAATCTCTTGCTTGCTGAACCGTAATTCCAAATTCAGCCAAATGTGATTCTGCTGACATATGTTTTCACCTTTCCTTTTTTAGAAAAAAAATAATTTTAATATCGCATTGTCTTTAAATGATACTATGCACCAAGTCACAAGCATAAACATATATAAATCATCCGGTTGGATCCACACATTACTTCTTCTACTGTCAATTTACTCGAGTGTTTTCAAGTGAACTCAAGAATTATATGTATCTAATCGCATAGTATTTCAATAATATCTGAAGTCTATTCTCTTTTCTGGAAATTGATTAGAATCAGGCAAATCTGAAAGGAATTTTCTAAGGATTCAAATGACCACACGACATATCCCACCGGATCGCGCTAGCGCAATGCTTGCCAGCATTAAAGAGTTTCAGACACTGTCTGTGGCAGATATGGAAGCGATTGCGCAGGTCTGTCATTGGCATCGTTATGAAGCGGGTGAGGAGATTGTCAGGTATCACGATGATTCCAATAGTGTTTTCTTTATAACACAGGGAGAGATGCGAGTCACTTACTATTCGATATCCGGTCAGGAAGTGATTTTGTGTGACTTACCAGCTGGTGAGATATTTGGTGAATTGACAGCGATTGATGGCCGTTCGCGTTCGGCCACCGTGGTTGCCAAAACAAATTCATTACT
>JBBTCY010000173.1:0-10601 GCA_038043005.1 Pseudomonadota bacterium | reverse complement strand
CGATTGATGGCCGTTCGCGTTCGGCCACCGTGGTTGCCAAAACAAATTCATTACTTGCATCTATTTCTTCATCGGCTTTTCAGGAGCTGATTTTCACCAAGCGACAGATTGCTGCTGCGATTCTACAGCGGTTAACCGGTCAAATTCGCCGGTTAACCGAGCGTGTTTTTGAATTCAGTACTCTGGCGGTGCGTAATCGCATTCATGCCGAATTATTGCGCCTTACAAAAAAGCAGACTGTCATAGCCAATGTCGCTATTATTTCACCGGCTCCCACTCATGTTGAGCTGGCCAATCTCGTTAGCACGCATCGAGAGGCTGTAACACGGGAGCTGAATAATCTCGCAAAAGAAAATTTAATTCTGCGCAAAGATCATGAACTGCATATTCTCGATGTGGCAAAGTTAACCGAGATGGTTGAAAATGTACGCGGTAGCCTGTAGTACGGAAATCCACCTGTTTCAGCCTGTAAAGCAATACTGAATCACCGCACCAGCCATAATTACCTCAGACCGGAAAAACAGTCCGTTTTTCATCGTTGTTCAAATTCTCTGCCACTCATAACTTGTCTTTAATGTGACTTAAGTCACAGAATCCATCGCCCGGCACCTTTATCCTGTAAGCATATTATTGCTTCAATACATTTCACCCAATTACAGGAGAAGATCATGAATAGCCCAGGCAGGTTTGATATCAGTGAAATTCCAGCAGAGTTTGAGCAGATTGATATTGAAGAGTCCAGAATATTACACAACCTGATGAACAGTAAAGATTTTGATCTTCCTGAAGCGCTGGCAGAAAGACTCTATACGCTAGAATCGATCTCTGAAGATTACTATCGCTTCAATGATAACAATCACTAAAAATCCGTTCATTAAAGTACACAAACAAAATTAGTGATCTTCGTCAGTTAATGCATACGTATCCGGCAAATTAACTGACCGGGATCATCGTCAGATCTCGGCACATGAGGCGGTCATTCAATTTTCCGGGCTGATCAGTCCCCCTTCCGTTTTGTAAAATCCCGCTCTCGCCACGTCTACTCGTTTATTGCACAGATCCTGCCAGTCAAAAATTCTATTTTTGTGGTGTAAAAATCACTGAATCCTGATTATTGCCTGTCATATAAGCACCATAAGGCATTTTATTTTCAAAGAATAACCAAAATATGGCAAACTTCACGATTAAACTTATTACGGGTATATAAATTCGTGTCCCCTTATGAATTATTCATCGGTTTACGCTACACGCGCGCCAAAAAACGCAATCATTTCATTTCATTCATCTCGCTGATTTCGTTATTGGGCATTACGTTGGGAATGACTGCCCTGATTACCGTCATGTCGGTCATGAATGGTTTCCAGAAAGAAGTGCGCGCCCGTATTCTTGGGGTGGCATCACATGTTCAGGTCAGCAACATCAATGGCACCTTGCCCAACTGGCAGCAGACTGTAGAAGAAGCTGTCAAGCATCCCCTGGTGATGGCGGCTGCGCCGTATGTGAACGCACAAGGCATGTTGTCGCACGATCAGGTAGTGCGCGGAGTTATTGTGCGCGGGATCTTGCCTGATATGGAAGACAAGGTTGCGGATTTTTCTCAGATGATGGTGAGTGGTGAGCTGTCTCATTTGATCCCCGGAGAATTCGGTATTGTCATCGGAATGGATCTCGCGCGGACGATGGGCGCTTTCAAGGGAGACAAGATTGTTTTAATTTCTCCGCAGGGACAGGTCACGCCCGCCGGTATCCTGCCACGGCTTAAACAATTTACCGTGGTGGGCATCTTTGAGGCCGGGCATTTTGAATATGATTCCGGGTTAGTTCTGATCCATATGGCCGATGCACAAAAGCTCTATCGTATGGAAAATGATCTGGTGTCCGGTATCCGTTTGAAGCTACAGGATATGTTCCAGGCACCGCAGGTTGTCCAGGAGTTACCAGCCATGCTCTCTACCGACAGCTATATCAGCGACTGGACTCGACAGCATGCCAATTATTTCCGTGCCATACAGATTGAGAAGCGCATGCTGTCACTGATTCTGGCGCTGATTATCGCAGTGGCTGCATTCAATATTGTTTCCACGCTGGTCATGGCGGTGACTGACAAACAACCGGATATTGCGATCCTGCGCACATTGGGCGCAAGTCCGCGCAGCATCATGAAGATATTTATTGTTCAGGGAACACTGATCGGCGTGTTTGGAACCGTGCTGGGTGTGGCAGGCGGCACGCTGCTGGCTTATAACGTCAGTGAAGTGGTCTCATTTATTGAATGGCTGTTCAATGTGCAATTCTTGTCCCGTGAGGTTTATTACATCAGCGCGATCCCGACAGATCCCCAGATGGCTGACATCACCACCGTTGCCATGGCTTCGTTTGTTCTAACCCTGCTGGCAACAATCTATCCGAGCTATCGGGCTTCCAAAGTCAATCCGGCAGAGGCGCTGCGCTATGAATAATACCGTCATTTCCTGCCGCAATCTGGTCAAGCAGTTTTCCCAGGGGGAATTAGCCGTTTCCGTACTAAAAGGCGTCAATCTGAATCTGGCAAAAGGTGAAATGCTATCCATCGTGGGCGCATCAGGCTCCGGGAAAAGCACTTTGCTGCATTTATTAGGTGGACTGGATGCGCCCACGAGCGGTGAAATTCAAATTCTTGGTCAGGATATTGCAAATATTGATGAGGAGAAAAGATGCCAGTTACGAAACGGTTCGCTTGGCTTTATCTACCAATTCCATCATCTGTTACCTGAATTCAGCGCACTGGAAAATGTTGCCATGCCGTTGCTCATCCGGCGGCTACAAAACCGAGAAGCGTATGACCGGGCTGAAGAAATATTGAAACAGGTAGGCTTGGGTCACCGTCTCTCACATACACCGGGCGAATTGTCAGGTGGCGAACGTCAGCGTGCTGCAGTAGCTCGCGCATTGGTCACGCAACCGGCTTGTATTCTGGCTGATGAACCGACCGGGAATCTGGATCGACGGACTGCCGAAAGTGTCTTTGATTTAATGTTGGAACTTAATCATAAAGTAAACGCCAGTTTGATCATCGTGACGCATGACCCACAACTGGCTAATCGTGCCAAATATGTTAAGCAACTGGTCGATGGCGTATTACATGATGTTCCAAATGCAAACTAATTGTCATTACCATTTTCTTTAAATGAACCTGGCAAAGTCTTTGTGATATTCTTTTTTACTCCATTCAACCTGATCGCTAATTAATCGCCAGCATATGCGTACTCTTTATACCTATATCATGGTGTTCCCCAAGCGAAGCGCATTTGTGCTGGTTGCGCTGCTCATCGCCGGCATCGCTGAAGGCCTGAGCCTGACGGCACTCCTTCCGCTCCTGTCGATTGCAGTTGGTGAAAAGGATAATTCAGGTATTGGCAAGTTCATGGATCAGGCATTGAATAAAATTGGCATAGAACCATCGCTGGACATGATTCTGCTGATCATTGTCGGTGGAATGTTTGCTAAGGGATTGATACTGCTGCTGGCCAATCGCCAGGTAGGTTACACCGTTGCGCATGTCGCTACCGCTTTGCGGCTCGACCTTATTGAAGCCTTGCTCGCCAGCCGATGGCAGTATTATTTACGCCAACCAGTCGGAGCGCTGGCCAATTCAGTCGCCACGGAAGCCTACCGTGCGGCCAATGGATTTGAGCACAGCGTCAATGTATTGGCGTTATTCATACAGGTACTGGTTTATGCCTTTGTTGCCTTATTCATTTCCTGGCAAGCGACACTGGCTTCGCTGGTTATCGGTTTGTTCCTGTTAATCGCCTTACATCGACTGGTACGGGCAACCCGGCGTGCGGGCAACAAACAGACCCATTTGCTGCGGGACTTATTAACCTATTTATCCGATGTATTGAGTTCAGTCAAATCACTTAAAGCCATGGCGCGCGATAATGTTGCAGATGCGATTCTGCATGAACAGACGCAGCAACTGGAAAAAGCCACGCGCCGCGAAGTGATGAACCGGGCAGCCTTGATGGCCTTGCAGGAACCCATACTAGCTGCGCTGACGGCCAGCGGTTTATACATCGCTCTGGTCGTTTGGGAGCTTTCCCTGCCGGAAGTGATGGTGATGGTCTTTTTACTGACCCGCATACTGGGCTTGCTTAACAAGACACAGCGTCGATACCAGCAGCTCACCGCACAGGAAAGCGCATACTGGGCTTTGCGCAAAGCAGCGGAAGATGCACGCGCTGCCGCTGAAAGAACAACCGGTACATTGGTTCCCACGCTGCAAAAGGGTGTTACATTGCACCATGTAAAATTTGATTATGACCAGAAAGCCATTTTCAAAGATCTGAACATTGAAATACCGATTAACACATTTACAGCAGTCATGGGGCCATCCGGGGTTGGCAAAAGCACGTTGCTTGATTTACTGTGCGGATTGACTGAGCCTCAGTCCGGTGAGGTTCAGATTGACGGCATATCCTTGCATGACATCAACTTGCGCCAGTGGCGTCACATGATTGGTTATGTTTCCCAGGACACCATTTTATTGCATGATACCGTCATGAATAATATTCTGGTTGGAGAACCAACACTAACCGCCTCTGATGCGGAACGCGCATTACGACAATCAGGTGCATGGGATTTTGTCAATGCATTGCCCGCAGGACTGCAAACTGTTGTCGGTGAACGCGGGGGATTACTATCCGGAGGACAGCGTCAGCGCATTGCCATTGCACGGGCACTCGCCCATAACCCCTCGTTCCTGATACTGGATGAACCCACCAGTGCATTAGATCCGGAGAGCGAACAAACCATCTGTGAAACATTGCAAAAATTATCACAAAATCTGACAATTATTGCTGTCTCACATCAACCGGCTGTGATCAATGCGGCGCATCGTGTCTTTATACTTTCCAATGGCGTAGCAGAACCATTGTCTGCAGGAATCCAACATTCAATAACAACAGAATAATAATTATCTTTCGTAGATTTATTCGATGAAATACCGCTTCTATAGAAAATGAATTCTACGCCATTCTATTCTAATTACTGCCCAATCAAAGCCAAGAATCAGTCATCATGCAGAGCACTTCAGCGCACATGCTTTGCATCATCCGTTCTGTTTTTGTGCCTTGGAAACAGATCAAGGCGGCGTGGTTTGATAAAGACTTCGTCACCTTTTACCAGTTGTAATTCACGAAAACGCTCCTTGCTGACTTCAACTTGTATCGGGGTTTTGTCCTCGTCATTGTTACGCACTAATTCCAATCTTACGATCGGACCCACGGAAAGAACATGGACGACGCGTGTCGACAATGCCGCTTCGCCGTTATTAGAGCGCTCAACTTCGATCTCATGCGGTCGCACGTAGGCAACGGCTGCGAGCTCCTCAGCTTCGGCATGCTCAGGGGCGTCTACTTCGATATCGCCAATCCAGGCGCGTCCACGGTGAAGCCGACTATGAAACAGATTCACATTGCCGAGAAATTCATAGACGAACGGGCTGGCAGGTTGTTCATAAACCTCATCCGGCGTACCGATTTGTTCAATGTGGCCTTCATTCATGACGACCACCCGATCAGCGACTTCGAGGGCTTCTTCCTGATCATGTGTAACAAATACACTGGTGATATGCATGTCGTCATGCAATCTGCGCAGCCAGGAGCGCAATTCCTTGCGTACCTTGGCATCCAGCGCACCAAAAGGTTCATCCAGCAATAATACTTTGGGCTCTACCGCGAGCGCCCGTGCCAATGCGATGCGTTGGCGCTGACCGCCAGAGAGCTGGTGTGGATAACGATCTGCAAGCCAATCCAGTTGTACCAAGTGTAATAACTTCATGACACGATCACGGATTTCTGTCTCGGGAGGACGGAATTTCTTGGGACGCACGCGCAAGCCAAAAGCAACGTTTTCGAAAATGGTCATGTTGCGAAATAATGCATAGTGCTGGAATACAAAACCAACCTGGCGTTCGCGTACATGCTGATCGGTTGCATCTTCACCATGGAATAGCACCTGACCGCTATCGGCTGTTTCAAGTCCGGCGATCACGCGCAGTAACGTGGTCTTGCCAGAACCTGAGGGGCCCAGCAACGCAAGCAATTCACCGGAGTGTACTCCCAAGTTGACATCATGCAGCGCAGTAAAAGTTCCAAATTGTTTCGAGAGATTAAGGACTTCAATACTCATTCATGGCCCCTTTGTTTATTATGGTGTTTGTTCCTGGATTCAATCAGTGTTTTTAAAGCCAGTGTCACCAGTGCCAGTAATGCCAGCAATGACGCCACTGCAAAGGCAGCTGCGAAATTGTATTCGTTGTAAAGAATTTCAACATGCAGCGGCAAGGTATTGGTGCTGCCACGAATATGGCCGGACACAACCGATACTGCACCGAATTCCCCCATGGCTCGCGCATTACAAAGAATAGATCCATAGAGTAATCCCCATTTAATATTGGGCAGCGTCACATGATAAAAGGTTTGCCAACCGCTCGCACCCAGCACGACGGCGGCCTCTTCTTCCTCAGTACCTTGTGCCTGCATCAGTGGAATCAGCTCACGGGCAATAAAAGGAACCGTCACGAAGACTGTCGCTAAAACAATACCGGGTACCGCAAATATGATTTTGAGGTCATGCTCCGCCAACCAGGGACCAAGCCACCCCTGCAAGCCAAAGACGAGTACATAAATCAGCCCTGAAACGACGGGCGATACAGAGAAAGGCAAATCAATCAAGGTAATCAGAAGATTCTTACCACGGAATTCAAACTTGGCGATAGCCCAGGCAGCAGCAACACCGAATACCAGATTTAAAGGCACTGCAATCGCCGCGACTGTAAGCGTCAGCTTGATCGCTGAGACTGCATCCGGATCGGTGATTGCAGCCAAGTAGACATTCACTCCCTTCTTGAATGCTTCATAAAAGACCGAAATCAGGGGAATAAAAAGAAATAATGTTAAAAATACAAACGCCAATCCGATCAAGTACCAGCGCACCCAGGCAGGCTCCTGCGTTGCTCATTGTTTTTGAGCCTCAGGAGATAGAGGAAAAGCAATAGTAGTCATTTAATCACCTTAAGATTCAATGCTACGGCGTCGACTCCACCATTGCAGCAGATTGATAATCAGCAACAGAATAAAAGAAATCACCAGCATCACGACCGATAGTGCCGTAGCACCTGCGTAGTCATATTGTTCCAGTTTGGTAATAATCAGAAGCGGTGTGATTTCCGAGATCATCGGCATGTTCCCGGCAATGAAAATAACCGATCCGTACTCACCGATCGCACGCGCAAAGGCAAGGGCAAAACCGGTCATCAATGCGGGAAAGAGTGCCGGAAAAATGACCCGTGTAAACGTTTGCCATCGATTGGCGCCGAGCGTCGCTGCTGCTTCTTCCAGTTCTGATTCAATATCCTCGAGTACCGGTTGCACGGTCCGCACCACAAACGGCAGACCGATAAAAGTAAGCGCCACAAAAATCCCAATCGGTGTAAAAGCAACCTTAATCCCCAATGGTTCGAGGAATTGACCGATCCAGCCATTACCCGCATAAAGCGCAGTCAATGCAATACCAGCCACCGCTGTTGGTAGGGCGAAGGGAAGATCCACCAGTGCATCGACTAATTTTTTACCAGGAAAGTGGTAACGTACCAATACCCAGGCTACCAGCAGACCAAATACCGCATTGACGATCGCAGCCGCGAATGATGCGCCAAATGTCAGCTGGTATGAGGCCACCACGCGCGGTGTTGTGACAATGGCCCAAAATTCTGGCCAGGTCAGTTCAGCAGTACGAATAAATGCTGCCGAAAGCGGAATCAGTACAATTAAGCTTAGATACAGCAGTGTAAATCCGAGCGCCAGATTGAAGCCCGGCAGAATGCTGTGTTGTTTAAAAGTACTCAAATTTAACTCCTGTTAAATTTATTCTGTCTTCAAAGGTATTGAGTCTGTATTTACATTTTCTCAAGATTGCTGAAGTGCGATGTTTTCGATCGCATGTATCGGTTCACCTAGTAAATTTCCTTGCAGATAATCTGCATTAGCTTGTCTGGCAGCAACCAATTGTTCTGATGTGTCAATATCCCGTACCAGTAAGCTTGCTTTATGGCTATGTATGGTATCTACCAACACTTCCTTTGCTTCATGACGCATCAGATCGCCCGCTTCAATCCGCACAATATCCGGATACAAACTACCCAGCGCTGCCATCCAATCACTACCAGTCCCGCTGTAATTGGCTGCGATTTGATAACCGCGAGAACGATAGTTGATGATGACCTGCTTGAGCAGTTTCCAGTTGCGATTGACGATAGTCGGAATTTCAATGACTACACGCGAGGTTCTCACGCCAATCAAGTCAAGAAAATTTTCGAAGGCACGACCGTGATCATCTTTAACGCTCTCCAGAAGGCGTGGATGGACTTCGACAAACAAGCTGTCTAGTTTGGAAGTATTGTTAAAATAATAATTAAGCGAATGAACTGCCCGGCATAAACGATCCAGATCAACCAGTTGATTATCATTGGATGCCAGGGAAAAAACCTGCCAAGGCCGAAGTGCTACCTCTCCGTTTGATTTGGAACGGACATACGCTGCATGACCCATGGTTTTGTCTTGAGTCACACTGAAAATGGGTTGAAAAACGCTGGTTAGTTCGCAATGATAGAAGTGCCCGCTTATCCAGCCATTTGCAGCGCGTACTAGTGAATAGTCAGTCGCTGACTTGATGAGATCAAATTCATCCTTGACAGTAAAAGCATGGTTTACTGATGTATTCATGGAACAACTCCCACTTAAATTGATATTGTTATCTACTATCTATAGAGCAAGCCAATTGCTTTTGAATTGACCTGCTCTATCATCTTTGTCTGTTGCCAATTGGTTCCATTAATGGAATTTCTTAAATTGGTCTTTGGTTTCACAAAAACTTTTACAACAACAATCTTCATCTATTTGATGCTTATTCATCTTGCACTTCAGCTCATTGATAGAACGATGGCAAAACATTAATGGGATGCCGCTACGATTCGCTTTCTCTTTCACTGAGCTGGCAAGGGAATGATTAACAAAGTCGCAAATAACAATAACTAACCGAGTTTCGTTTGGAATTTGTCGCTTGTTAAATCCTTTCTTGCGACCGCTCCAATGTTCGATACGCGCATAGTTCTGGGTGGAGATGAGATGTTTGAACGATGTCACATAATCCCCACCGACAATTAGAACACTCATATTCAATCCTTTACGGGTTGTAGCGCACCGTAGTGCGCTACTTTGTCATTACTTCAGGTAAATCTGATCAAATGTACCGCCATCCGCAAAGTGGAGCTTGTGCGCATTCCTCCAGCCGCCGAAAGCATCATCGATTTTGAACAATTCGATCGCTGGAAACCGGCTGGCATATTTCGCAGCAATCTTCGCGTCAGTAGGGCGATAGAAATGTTTGGCAGCAATCTCCTGGCCTTCTTCCGAATAGAGATACTGGAGGTAGGCTTCAGCGACCTGGCGCGTACCCCTTTTATCGACCACTTTATCGACTACTGCAACTGGGGGCTCTGCAAGAATACTCAGTGACGGTATTACAATTTCAAATTTGTCCTGACCATATTCCTTGAGCGCCAGAAAAGCTTCGTTTTCCCAGGAAATGAGGACATCGCCAACGGCGCGCTCCACAAACGTTGTGGTTGAACCGCGCGCGCCGGAATCGAGGACAGGCACATTTTTATAGATGTTACTGATGAATCCTTGTATTTTGTCCTCACCATATTTCCGTTTGCCAAATTCCCATGCCGCCAGATAATTCCACTGCGCACCCCCAGAAGTTTTCGGGTTAGGTGTAATCACAGCAACACCTGGGCGCGCAAGATCATCCCAGTCTTTAATTCCTTTGGGATTACCTTTGCGCACCAGAAAAATGATCGTCGAGGTATAAGGTGTACTATTGAGCGATAGTCTTTTCTGCCAATCTTCCGAAAGCAATTTGGCTTTCTCGGCGATTGCGTTGATATCGTTGGCCAAGGCCAGCGTCACAACATCTGCTTCCAAACCATCAATCACGGATCGTGCTTGCTTGCCGGAACCACCGTGAGATTGCTTGATTGCGATAGTTTCCTTGGTTTTTTCCTGCCAGTGCTTAACAAAAGCAGTATTAAACTCCTGGTATAGCTCACGGGTTGGATCATAAGATACATTGAGTAACGTTTTTTCCGCCAGCACATTACTGCTGGTAAAGAAACTTGCTGCCAGAAGACTTGTTATCAGCCATGTTTTAATAGTCATGATTTTTTCTCCAATAGAGATTTAAGATTGTTCACAGGAAACTGATTAATACTTCAAAGTATAAAAAATCCGTATCGCCTGAGCGTTGGTCAACGCAAGGGTGTGCATGGCTGCTACCGCAGTGTGGACTCGCTGCTATGCGGTTTTTTACGAATTCTCCAGCAGTAAAATGGGTATAACCCAATATGGTATTAACGCGTGGCATGGGTTGATAACGGATACGCCCCTCAAACGCATGGCCACCGAAATCACCACTTTGTCCGGTCTTGTCGCGGTTGAATCCGGGATCCTTGATGGTATTACTGATGTTGCCGTCGAGAATATCGAACATGCGATCGG
>JBBTCY010000172.1:0-3741 GCA_038043005.1 Pseudomonadota bacterium | reverse complement strand
CATTACTGGCACTGCTATTTATTTCACAGGCTGCATCGGCCAGCGACTCTCCAGCCGCTGCACCCTGTACCCAATCATCCGATTCCAGACAATCCTGTCGCATTGAGTTGCCTGTTGAGGCCATCCAGAAGCTCAAAATTGATGCCGGGTTTGGCTGGGGGATTTTTAACGGCAGTATCTATAATGGCAATGAAAATTACCATATCACGCAGTTGACCATCAGCATGATTCCTATCCATAACCATCATCATGCGGACATGCATGCATCGATGTCGCATGAGCCCAGAGTGCATCAAATCGATCTGGAGCTGCCGCCTGTAACAAAAGGCGCCGTCTCTATGCCCTTGCCCAGCGAGGATATTCACATCCATGATTTCAAGTGGGAAATCATTAAAGTCACGGGTTATCCGACACGCTGATTCATGCCATGCAACAATCCCTTAAAAATATCCGGGGTATCCTGATTTATGCCTTCGTGATCGCCCTGCTTTCACTGGCGTATTTTATTTATGCCTATTCGGTTTATCCTGCTGTTGAAGAACGCGAAACCTTTCTCACCGAAATTGGCGAAGGCTTCGGAAAGATAAGTCTGGCTGCGTTGTCGTTTATCTATTTCCGTACCATCCTGAAACTCGTACTGGGGCATGGAAAAATTGCACAACGGCTGTTACCGGACTATGCACCACCGATCAGTTCTTCCAGTCTTAATCGTCTGCTGGGATTAATGAACCGCACGCATGTGTACGTCGGCATTGCCACGATTGCCATCCTGCTGCTGCATATTTCGATGATGGGATTTTCCAGATATATGCACATTCTGTTCTTTCCGGCTTTACTGGCATTGATTATCTGGCAGGGATTATTCGGCTTGTTTCTGACCTGGCGTTATACCCCGGATGAGATGAAAAGATTTTCATATCTGGTGCATGCCCAGTTCGTGACGGGCATTGCCATCGGTGTTTTTGCATTCTTTGGACATCTGCTGATTGATGATTAAAGTAACTCTATGACAGGGCAATATTTCACAAAAGACAGGTTTTTCAACAACCTGTTAGTACGACTCTCTGAATCTATTCATCCACGACTTCCTGCCCGGGAAACAGTACCTCGGTAAACCCGAAAGTACGGAAATCCTTAATGCGCATGGGATACAGAATACCCTGCAGATGATCGCATTCGTGCTGCACGACGCGAGCATGAAAACCGCTGACAGTGCGATCTATTGTTTCTCCATACTGATCAACCCCTTGATAGCGCAATTGCGCATAGCGTGGCACCATGCCGCGCAAGCCTGGTATGCTTAAACAGCCTTCCCAGTCTTCCTCCATTTCTTCCGATAATGGTGTCAGTACGGGATTGAGCAAGACGGTAAAGGGAACTTCGTCGGCAGCGGGATAACGTTGATTTTTTTCAAATCCAAAAATCACCACTTGCAGGCTCACGCCAATCTGCGGCGCTGCCAAACCTGCACCACTCAATGAGTTCATGGCGTCCTGCATATCCTGAATTAATGCGTGCAGCTCAGGCGTATCGAATTCACCCACTTTTTCAGCCACCGCGAGCAATACGGGATCGCCCATTCTAAGAACCGGTTTAATCGCCATCACAACTGACCATCTGTTCAAGTATGTTTCTAACACTCACCATTGCTTCCTCCAATACAGCATAAATTTCTTTGAGTGGAATAGCTGTCACATTATCCCCTCGCCCCGCCGCATAATTGGCGACGATGGCAATCGTTGCATAATTCAGTCCCAATTCCCGCGCCAGGGCAGTTTCCGGCATACCCGTCATCCCCACCATGTCAGCACCATCGCGCTCCAGGCGGTTGATTTCTGCAGCGGTTTCCAGTCGCGGCCCTTGCGTGGCCGCATAAACACCGCCGTCGATTATCTCCACCTGCGCCTGCCTGGCTGCCTGCAATAGTTGCTCACGCATTCTCTGGCAATAGGGAATCGTAAAATCTATATGCGTTACTCGTTTATCCGTATCATCAAAAAAAGTAAATTTACGACTGTGTGTATAGTCAATAATCTGATTCGGGATCACCATCCTGCCGGGCGTCAAATCGGCACGAATACCACCAACCGATGCAACCGCAACAACCCGTGTCGGGTTGAATGAATGCAAAGCCCATAGATTGGCGCGATAATTGATCGCATGCGGCGGTATTGTATGGCCATGCCCGTGGCGGGCCAGGAAAACAATTTCATGGTCTCTGATCTTGCCAAAAGTGAGCGGGCCGGATGGCTCGCCGTAGGGGGTTCGAATCACCTGTCGATGGGATATTTCAAGGCAGGATAGTTGTGTCAGGCCACTGCCGCCAATAATTGCAAGCATAGTTTTTCTTCGTTTTAGTTTTTTATCGCGTAGATGGCCGGCAAATTTCTCCAGGCACCCTGAACATCCATGCCAAATCCAAATACGTAGCGATCCGGCAGCATCAATCCAACAAAATCGGCGTGCAGCGGCTTTGGCTTATCAATCACCTTATCGGCCAGCACCGCACTATAAAATGCTCTGGCGCCACAATCCATCACTTTCTTCCGAATGGCGGACAACGTCACGCCTTCATCGAGAATATCATCCAGCACCAGCACAACCCGATTATTCAGATCCTTCTGCGGCTCAACCTGCCAGCTGAGTTCTCCGCCGTGTGTTTCATTATGATAGCGAGAAACCTGCAGATAGTCGAAATCCAATGGAAATCTGAGCAGTGGCAGCAGTTGGCCGGTAAACACCACCGCTCCGCCCATCACGCATAAAACCAGTGGATACTTGTTCGCCAATACGTCAGTAATATCAGCGGCCAATCGATGGATCGCGTCATTCACAACCTGTTCCGAATGAATTAATTCCGCATCCGCGAGGATTTGTTCAGCGTGTTGGTATGTCAGCATTAAAGTAAATGTTATTGAAGTAATTCCTGCAGCGCCGTTTCATCGAGTATAGCAATTCCCAGAGTCAGCGCCTTGTCATATTTGCTGCCCGGATCGGCGCCTACCACCACATAATCCGCTTTTCTGGAAACACTGCCAGTCACTTTGCCACCCAGCGATTCGATTCTTTCCTTAGCCTCTTCCCGGCTCATAGTCGGCAGTGTACCGGTCAGAACAAACGTTTTTCCAGCCAGCGCCGCTGCTTCACTGTTTAATTCAGGCTTTCCTTCGTGCTCAGCCCAGTGTACACCGCTGAAACGAAGTTGTTCAATGACTTCACAATTATGTTTTTCAGCAAAAAAATCCACAATACTCTGCGCAACCACGGGGCCGATATCAGGGATTTGCTGCAATCGTTCATGGTCTGCTGCCATAAGTCGATCCAGACTGCCAAAATGGGTAGCCAGTTCTTTGGCCGTCGCCTCGCCCACATTACGAATACCCAGCGCATAGATGAACCTCGCCAGCGTGGTTTGTTTACTTTTCTCAATGGCAGACAGAATATTATTGGCCGATTTATCGGCCATGCGTTCCAGAATCACCAGTGCAGTCAGGCCCAGTTTATACAGATCCACCGGCGTGCGCACGATGGCGTGATCCACCATTTGATCCACCAGTTTATCCCCCAATCCTTCAATATCCATCGCTCGCCGTGAGGCAAAATGCAAAATGGCCTGCTTCTGTTGGGCCGGACAAAATAATCCGCCGGTACAACGGGATACCGATTCTTCCGGGAGTCGCACGGCTTTTGATCCGCATACCGGGCAGTGCGTCGGCATAACAAAAACCCGTGCATCAGCAG
>JBBTCY010000171.1:18388-34621 GCA_038043005.1 Pseudomonadota bacterium | reverse complement strand
GAATCCCGCAATGTCACGGCACGGTTAAACACTGGTTTATCAGATTTCATATCCAGCCTATCTGCAGCAAAATAGCCATTACGTTCGAACTGAAAACATTGTTCGGGTTGTGCATCACGGAGTGATCTCTCCAGATATGCAGAAATTATCTCTTTTGAATCAGCATTTAACGATGTTTTATAATCCTTACCACCGCTATCTGGATAAGGGTCAGTAAATAATCGATCATACAGACGCACTTCTGCCGATTGCGCATGTCTGACTGATAACCAGTGAATATTACCCTTGACCTTACGACTTTCCGCACCGGCAGTTCCACTTTTAGTGTCAGGATCATAGGTGCAATGGATTGCTTCTATCCCACCCTGCCCGTCCTTATCCACGTGTACGCATTTCACAATAAACGCATACCGCAATCGCACTTCAGTACCTGGCGCAAGGCGGAAATAACCTTTAGCGGGCGCTTCCATAAAATCATCCCGTTCGATATAGAGTGTTCTGGAAAAAGGAATGGCTCGCTTTCCCCATTCCGGTTTCTGTGGATGATTGGGAGCAAAGCAATCTTCCTCCTGATCTTCCGGATAATTGTCGATAATCAGCTTCAATGGCTTCAGTACGGCAATGCGGCGTGGCGCGCATTCATTCAGATCCTCCCGCAGGCAGTCTTCCAGGATACTCATGTCAATCCAGGAATCTGCCTTACTGATACCAATCCGCTCGGCAAACAATCGAATGGAACGCGGGGTAAAGCCCCGGCGGCGAACACCCGCCAATGTGCTCAACCGGGGGTCATCCCATCCATCCACCAGCCTGCTTTCCACCAATTCGATCAACTTGCGCTTACTCATGACGGTATACGTCAGATTGAGGCGGGCAAATTCGATCTGCTGTGGATGACAAGGCACTTTATCCGCCAGTTGATCCAGCACCCAATCGTATAGCGGCCGATGGTCTTCAAATTCCAGGGTACACAAGGAATGCGTAATCTTCTCCAGCGCATCGGAAATACAATGCGTATAGTCGTACATCGGATAAATGCACCATTGATTGCCGGTACGCTGATGATGTACATGACGAATGCGATAAATCACCGGATCACGCATGTTAATGTTGGGAGAAGTCATATCGATCCGGGCCCTCAATACATACTGACCATCCGGAAATTCCCCGGCTTTCATGCGCCGGAATAAATCCAGATTTTCTGTAATCGGACGATCCCGATGAGGGCTATTCTTGCCGGAGCTGGTCAAGGTTCCACGCAACTCACGCATTTCCTCTGCGGTGAGGCTTTCGACATAGGCTTTTCCCTGACTGATCAAATATTCTGCAAATTCATACAATTGATCAAAATAATCGGAAGAATAATAAAGGTGCTGCCCCCAATCAAAACCTAACCAGGACACGCTGTCACAGATTGAATCAACATATTCCTGCGCTTCCTTCTCGGGATTGGTATCATCAAAACGCAAATGACACACCCCGCCATAATCATGCGCAATGCCAAAATTAAGACAGATACTCTTGGCATGACCGATATGCAGATAGCCATTCGGTTCCGGTGGGAATCGTGTTTCTACACGCCCATTCCACTTACCTGTACGATTATCCTCATCGATAATGTTACGAATAAAATTGGAAAGCACTGACCCTGGGGACGAGTTAACTTCAGACTTTTCTTTCAAGTTTATCTCTCGGAATGGTTTAATATAATCAATCGCTGAATAGATGGATTATAACGATAATTAATCGAAAATCCATCACACAAAGAATAACCTATTCACTACAACAACTGTAGCACGCTGCAAAACAATCCGTTCCATATTTGACTTTTGCTTGCATCTGACTTAAAATTCGCGGCTCTCTTTGAATACGCAGGACAGGTTTTTGTGAAAACATTTTCAGCCAAACCACACGAAGTTAACCATGATTGGTTTGTCATTGATGCGACCGATAAAGTATTGGGTCGCTTAGCTTCGTTAATTGCCCATCATTTACGTGGCAAACATAAACCCATTTACACACCGCACGTTGATACCGGCGACTACATCGTAGTCATCAACGTCGATAAGCTGCGTGTTACCGGCAATAAATCGGAAGACAAGATTTATTACCGTCACACCGGCTATCCTGGTGGCATATATGCCACCAGCTTCAAGAAAATGCATGCGCGTTTTCCGGGACGCCCCCTTGAGAAAGCGGTAAAAGGAATGTTACCCAAAGGGCCGCTGGGGTATGCAATGATCAAGAAACTTAAGATATATGCAGGCGAAGGACATCCCCACGCTGCCCAACAACCGAGACCACTTGAAGTTAGAGCTTAATATATGACTACAACACAATATAACTACGGAACCGGTCGACGCAAAAGTGCGGTTGCGCGAGTCTTCATCAAACCAGGAAAAGGTTCGATCATTATCAATGACAAACCCATTGATGAGTTTTTCTCCCGCAAAACAGGCCGCATGATCGTCAGACAGCCCCTTGAATTAACAAATAACGCGACATCATTTGATATCATGGTAAACATTCATGGCGGTGGTGAATCGGGTCAGGCAGGCGCAGTACGTCATGGCATTACCCGTGCGCTGATTGATTATGATGCAACACTCAAGTCTGTACTCAGCAAAGCCGGGCTGGTAACTCGTGATGCACGGGAAGTTGAGAGAAAGAAAGTTGGCTTGCGTAAGGCGCGTCGACGCAAACAATTTTCTAAACGATAATATTTTTTTAAATATAAAAAAGCCGCCTTCTTTTTATGGCGGCTTTTTTGTTTTATATTTGTACTTTTCAGAGAAATGAATAGGAATCACCATGATTAATGTCGGCATTGTTGGTGGAACAGGCTACACTGGCGTGGAATTGCTTCGCTTACTGGCACAGCACCCAAAAGTAAGAATCAAGGCCATCACATCCCGTAGTGAAGCTGGCATGGATGTCGCGGATCTATTTACTAACTTGAGAGGGTATATCAAGCTCAAATTCAGCGATCCTGCTAAAGCGAAACTCGATAAATGCGATCTGATTTTCTTCGCCACACCGAATGGTATCGCCATGCAGCAAGCTGAGTCCTTAATTAATGCTGGCGTCAAAGTTATTGATCTGGCCGCAGACTTTCGCATCAAGGATGTCGGCGAATGGGAAAAATGGTATGGTATGTCGCATGCTTGCCCGGATTTGGTGGCAAAAGCAGTATATGGCCTACCAGAAATTAATCGTACGCAAATCAGAAACGCACATCTCATTGCAAATCCAGGCTGTTACCCAACTGCTGTGCAACTTGGCTTTCTCCCACTCATAGAAGCCGGTGCGGTGGATATCAATCACCTGATCGCCGATGTAAAATCCGGTGTTTCCGGTGCGGGTAGAAAAGCTGAAGTCCATACTTTACTGGCGGAAGCATCCGATAATTTCAAAGCATATAGTGTACCCGGACATCGGCATCTTCCGGAAATCAAACAAGGGCTATCACATATTGCCGGAAAACCAGTCGGACTTACTTTTGTTCCCCACCTCATTCCAATGATTCGTGGCATTCATGCAACACTGTATGCAAAATTAACAAAAAAAATAGACCTGCAATCGTTATATGAGAAGCGTTATAGCAACGAGGCCTTTGTTGATATACTACCAGCAGGAAAACATCCTGAGACTCGCTCTGTCCGTGGTTCCAACCTCTGCAGAATCGCGATTCATCAACCTCAAAACGGTGATACGGCAGTGATACTGTCAGTCACCGACAATCTGGTGAAAGGTGCAGCCGGGCAAGCAATACAAAATATGAACATCATGTTTGACCTGCCGGAAACACTGGGTATCAGTCAAATTCCATTGCTCCCGTAAGATGTTTATTAATCAGACGACTTGTCGACAATAGTATATATGCATTACCATTGGCTTCTGTATCAACACGATCCATTTTATTTCTGGTTAACCAAATAGATAAATAAAGAATAAACACTGTGCCTTGCGTTTTATTTATAGGTGACTTGCTTGTCGACTCTTCAGGTACCACCAATGTTTAAATTTAAAGCACTGAGAATGAGTGAGTTCTTTTCAAGAAAACCAGATATTCTATCTTCTCGCGTAGCAGTACGTCCTCGTATTCCATGGTATTTCCGTCTATTGATTATTGTAAGCCTTGGCGTCTCTCTGCTTCTGCTGTCGTGGGGCATGTACGAAGCAGGTAGTCGATCGGATACCGCCCAGCATGAGATAATCCAGAACGAGGAGTTTGATCAACCATATAATACAGGAACCTGCTTGCAAACCAAACGTCAACAACTTTGTATACAACAGGCTAGTCTGGTACGGCAATTACAAATCAGCAACACAACCAACAATAATCTTGCCAGTCAGGTTAAATTCCTCACGGATGAAAATAGCCAGTTGAAAGAGAAAGTATCATTTTTCCAGCATTTAACATCCGGTAACACAAAAACTGATGCGGGAATTTCAATTCATCATCTTAGTTTACAGAAAGGACAAACGCCCAACGAATACCGCTATACACTATCTCTGATTCAGGGTGGGGAAAGACCTGGTGATTTCACTGGAAACCTCAGGTTTCTAGTCAATCTGCAACAAAATGATCAAACTAAAACCGTACCCTTGACCAATAAACAGAATGGACAGGATTTTTCCATCAATTTTAAATTCTTTCACCGACTTGAAAGGAGTTTCAAGGTACCACCTGATACCATCGTAGAAAGTTTACAAGTGCAGGTTTTTGAAAAAAATAACACCACAGCAAAATTAACTCAGACCGTTGAATCAACTATATAAAGGAAATAATTATGTTTGGAAAAAAAAGTAATAACAAGTTTCATGATCATATTGATACCTTGGTTGGAGCCAACACTCATATCAAAGGTGATATCAATTTCAGTGGCGGTATCCGGATTGATGGACATGTGACCGGCAATATTAGCGCTACAGATGATGAACACAGCACTCTCGTGTTGAGTGATGAAGGCAGCGTTGAAGGAAAAATAAAAGTTGCCAATGTAATTATTAATGGCGCCGTGAAAGGACCGATTCACTCCAGCGAATATTTGGATCTACAAGTTAAGGCCCGGATCTATGGCGATATACACTATACTGCATTAGAAATGCGTTTAGGCGCAACGATAGATGGAAAATTGTTTCATCAGGATAAATTACCGTCAGAGAATAGGCATGAGAAAGTCATAACCTTAATCCAACCCGAGCCAGAAGTGCCAGATCAACCACAACAAGAGATTAGAAGTCATCTAAATATGGATTAATAATCTTCTGTGAGTAAAAATGAATATGACAATCGATACAAATAGCCCTCTTCTGTTTACGGACAACGCTGCTTCCAAAGTAAAACAGTTGATCGAAGAAGAAGGCAACAAGAATCTTAACCTTAGAGTCTTTGTCAGCGGCGGTGGATGCTCTGGTTTTCAGTACGGATTCACCTTTGATGAATTCGTTAACGAAGATGATACCGTCATGGAGAAAAATGGTGTCAAGCTATTGGTAGATCCTATGAGCTTCCAATATCTTATTGGCGCAGAAATTGATTATCAGGAAAATTTACAAGGTGCTCAATTTATAATCAAGAATCCGGGTGCAGCCAGCACATGTGGTTGCGGTTCATCATTCTCGGTATAACTCATTATTGCCTGTGGTCGCCACAACCCTCTTTAACAGATAAATTCAAGCAGGATAAACTGCACCGAGTATCCTGCCGCCTGTTGCGCCGGTAACAGTTGCCAGATTCCCCGGTTTCCCCAATATCGTTTGTTGTGCCAGCCAGGCAAACGCATAGGCCTCGACCCAATCTGCCGCAATACCCAGCTGGTCTGTAAGCGCCACATGTTTTCCACATACAGCATCAGCCAGGCGATCCATCAATACGGTATTATGCGCCCCACCACCACACACGTAGATTTCCTCTGCAGTCGGACAATAGTCATGTATTGAGTTGGCTATCGTGGTAGCAGTTAACTGCAACAGTGTCGCCTGCACATCTTCGACTGCTTCAACACCTTGCAACTTATTAACTAACCACTTCATATCAAACAGATCTCTTCCCGTGCTTTTTGGCGGAGGGCTTGAAAAGAAGGGATCTTCCAGAAATCTTTCCAGCAAGCCGGGAATGACCTGGCCGGTAGCCGCCCAGTTTCCATTCTGATCATATGCACTCCCCTTATATTGCAAACACCATGCATCCATCAGCATATTCCCAGGACCGCAATCAAAACCAATCACCGTTTTCTCAGGATGAAGGCTGGTTATATTGGCAATACCGCCAATATTTACGATGATGCGATGGTGATCCGGACTCATAAACATAGCCTGATGAAATGCAGGAACCAGTGGCGCACCCTGTCCACCCGCTGCAATATCACGGCTTCTGAAATCAGCAATTACAGTCACCTGAGTCAATTCAGCCAGTAAAGCTGCATTAACCAATTGGATCGTATAATTCTTCCCAGATTCTGGGCAATGCCGCACGGTTTGACCGTGGCACCCAATTGCGACAACTTTCTGGGGAAGAATGCCACTTTCTTTCAACAAACTATCCGTTGCAATCGCATAAAGCCGGGAAAGTTGATTACCCAACAAGGCTGCACGATTCAATTCATCATGACCGGGCTGCTGCAGCGACAGCAGTTGAGTGCGCAAGGCATCATCATAGGATAAAAAAAAAGTGTGAATCAGCGTTGGTGTAGCTGTACTGAAGTCGGCCAGAACAACATCGACACCGTCCAGGCTCGTGCCTGACATGATGCCGATATAATAAACAGGTTCCAACTGCCAGTCAGCCTATTGAAGCGTTACAGTAACGTGCAAGATGATACCCATTCAGCTGATAATCCTGCATTTATTAATGGTCGTCGCTTTGACAAGACTGCCCGTCAGCAGTCCGTCCATTCCTGGCATATTAATTCAGGGATGCATAATGAATATTACGCATGATATTCAATCGGGCAACCAATGACTTGGTTCCTTCTTCAAATTTCTTTAAATCTTTCTTTGCAATGGGTGGCGCGCTCGGCAGGATTACTCTCGACGGATCACGCTGCGCACCATCCACCCGCAGTTCGTAATGTAAGTGTGGACCCGTTGCCATACCCGTCGATCCCACATAACCGATCACATCACCCTGATTGATACGCTTCCCCTTGCTGAGTCCACTGGCAAAGCGGGATAAATGGCCATAGGCTGTTTCATACTTCCCGTTATGTCTCAGAATCACCAGATTACCGTATCCATTCTGTGAACCGGAAAAAGCTACGATTCCATTGGCAGTAGCCTTCACAGGCGTACCCGTTGGCGCAGCGTAATCGATACCCTTATGTGCGCGCCATTCTTTCAGCACCGGGTGAAAACGTGCGTTCGTAAATCCGGAACTGATGCGCGAAAATGCCAGCGGGGAACGCAGGAACGCTTTACGCAGGCTCTCACCTTCCGGCGTATAATATCCGTCATCACCATTCGATGCGCGAAAATACACTGCCTGATGAGATTTTCCCTTATTAACAAACTCTGCAGCCAGAATTCTCCCGGTTTTTGCTCTCTCGCCGTTATCCAGCAACGTTTCATAAACAATTGTAAAGTGGTCTCCCTGGCGCAGATCCCGATAGAAATCGATATCCGAAGCAAAGATCTCTGTCAGTTGTACTGCAATATTATTGGGCATATCCGCACTGTCTGTCGCAGCAAACAAGGAACTCGTGATCACGCCCGATTTCATATGAATCTGCGAATCAAGTTCAATGTACTGTTCTGATATCCTGAATACCTGATCAGTCTTTTCCAGCAGAAACAACTCTTCATCGCCAAAAGAATAGCGCAACGACAGTAATTCGCCATCTGACGAAGTTTGTGCATGAATGGTTTTGCCGGGTTTTAATTGACGCATTGCACGGCTGTCTCGGGCAATACGCAAAAATTCATTTGAATCCTGATGATTGACTTCAAGTCGATTCAGAATGGCTGCGATCGTATCACCGCGCCGAATACTCTCCTGATGCCAAAAAGTTTGGGGAGATTGGACCTCCGATGCAAATTCTGGCAGTGATAAATCAAGCACGATATCTTCTACCTGAACTTCTTCAAAAGAAGGGGTATTCGGTGCGATACCGAATGCCGTGACGATACCAAATAGCGGTAAACTGGAAAAAGCGACCAACCAGCGGATTGTTTTTTTTGTAAGTTTTGATGATTTTTGAGCTAGAATCCTTTGTTTACTGCTAAATGGCATAAATAGCATATATGAAGTACCCCCAGTCATTTCTATCATTAACCAACAAAATGAGTTTAACATAAAAATAGGCAGAACATGTACCAAGGTACAATTGAACTTGCACTAAAATGTTTTTATGGATGAAAAATCAAATAAAAATCTTCGACTTACTTATTAATTGTGAATAAATCAATCAAATCTCAACTTGATATTATAAAACGAGGTAGCCATGAGCTATTGGTTGAAACAGAACTGGAAAGTAAGCTTATTTCTGGTCAACCACTACGAATTAAGGCCGGTTTTGACCCAACTGCACCGGATCTGCATCTAGGCCATGCGGTGCTACTCAATAAACTCCGTCAATTACAAGACATGGGTCACCAGATATTTTTCCTGATTGGTGATTTCACAGGCATGATTGGCGATCCCAGCGGGAAAAATGCCACCCGCCCCCCGCTATCGCGAGAGCAGGTTTCAGAAAACGCCAAGTCTTATACGACTCAGGTTTATAGAATATTGAGGCCTGAGCAGACAGAAGTCGTGTTCAATTCTTCCTGGATGGATAAGCTCAATGCGGCCGACCTGATAAAACTATCCGCAACGCATACCGTCGCCCGCATGCTTGAACGGGATGATTTTGACAAGCGCTATCGCAACAATCAGGCGATTGCTATTCATGAATTTCTTTACCCCTTGATTCAGGGTTATGACTCTGTCGCACTCAAGGCAGATCTTGAACTGGGTGGTACCGATCAGAAATTCAATCTGTTGATGGGGCGAGAGCTACAGAAACATTTCGGTCAGCCGCAGCAATGCATTCTCACCATGCCATTACTGGAAGGATTGGATGGCGTTAATAAAATGTCCAAGTCCTTGAATAATTATGTTGGCATCACCGAGAGCCCAAAAGAGATATTTGGCAAGCTGATGTCTGTCTCCGACACATTAATGTGGCGCTATATTGAATTATTATCGTTTGAATCATTGAGCACGATCCAGAAATGGCGACAGGAAGTCCAGGAAGGCCGTAATCCGCGTGATATCAAAGTACAGTTTGCCCAGGAAATTGTCGCACGCTTCCATAATCAATCGGAAGCCGTGGCAGCACTCGCTGATTTTGAAACACGTTTTAAACACGGCGCAATGCCTGACGACATACCAGAAATCAGCATACAAACAGCAGATACCGATATCCCGCTGATCCAGATATTAAAACAGGCAGAATTAACAGCCAGCACCAGCGAGGCACTTCGCATGATCAGCCAGGGCGCCGTCAGGTTAGATGGTGAGAAAGTAGAGGACAAATCCCTCAGAATACTGCGCGGAACATCTACTGTGATACAGGTTGGCAAACGGAAGTTTGCCAGAGTCAGCATTAACTGATCAAGACTAAATCTCCACCAGTACTTGAAGAATGCAATGTAATCATACAGTAATATAAATAATTTGCTGATCATTGAATATTCAAGTATAATCCGCTCTTAGCTGAATACGGGATCAGTCCTGTACTCAGCTTCTCTGGTTTCATCGTTCCTGGCCTCCCTTCAATTTTTCAAGTTTTTTCCGGAAAATGTACAGCACTTTGGTTAGCGGCGATGCTTTATTAATGCGCTAGCAGTGTTATCTATTTTCTTTTGTCCGCATATCTGCTGCGCGCCTAATTTTCACTTTCTAGGAAAACAACGTGTCTTTTGAAGATCTAAATTTAAATCCTGCTATTATCAAAGCAATTAATGACGCCGGCTACACCATACCGACTCCTATCCAGAAACAGGCTATTCCTGAATTACTGGCTGGTCATGATGTCATGGCATCCGCACAAACCGGTACTGGAAAAACGGCTGCTTTCATGCTGCCAGCACTCCATCTTCTGGCCACACCACCCAAGGTACAGAGCCGGGGACCCCGCGTTTTAGTACTGACGCCAACACGCGAGCTGGCTATTCAGGTATCTGAAGCAGCCATGAAATACGGCAAATATCTCCCGCGCATCAAAGTAGTCAGCATTCTTGGCGGGATGCCCTATCCTCTGCAGAACAAATTATTATCACAACCCGTCGATATTTTAGTGGCAACACCCGGGCGCTTGATCGACCATATCCAGCGCGGCCGTATCGACTTCAAGCGATTGGAAATGCTGGTTCTGGATGAAGCTGACCGGATGCTCGACATGGGCTTTATCGACGATGTCGAAAGTATCGCATCCGCCACACCGGCGACCCGACAAACCATGCTGTTCTCTGCCACGCTGGATGGCGCCATCGATAAAGTGGCAGCACGGCTGTTAAAAACACCCAAACGAATTCAAGTCGCTTCACAGAAAGAGAGACTTGAGAATATTGAACAGCGACTCCATTACGTCGATGATATCTCGCACAAGAACCGGATACTTAACCATGTGCTGCGTGATGAAACACTCAAGCAGGCGATTGTCTTCACTGCGACCAAACGGGATGCGGACACCTTGGCGGATAGTCTCTATGCACAAGGCTATGCAGCCGCCGCATTACATGGCGACATGAACCAACGCGAACGCAACCGCACACTGACCAAACTTCGCAGTGGTGGACTCCGCGTTCTTGTTGCGACGGATGTCGCGGCACGCGGTATTGATATCGCCGATATCACCCATGTGATTAATTTTGATCTACCTAAATTTGCCGAAGATTATGTACATCGCATTGGCCGTACGGGCCGTGCCGGTGCATCCGGTATTGCCGTTTCCTTTGCCTCAAACCGGGACGGGATGCACCTTACGAAAATAGAGCGTTATACGGGACAACGCATCACCTCCCATGAAATACCCGGACTGGAACCCCGCGTGAAACCACGCGTCCAGCATGGTAGTTTTAAAGGTGCGAATGCACCCAGTGTTACACAAAAACGCAAACGTTCGCCGTTCGCAAGCAATAATCCACGTCAATTTAATGCAACACCCAGCAGCGATGCAAATGGCAATCGGAATAGCGGGCATCAAGGCCGCCGGTCATTTGGCCAGGACAGCAGACCAGGCTCACACAGGAATAACAGTACTGCCGGATCAGGCCATCACTTTGCACAACCCAAGTAATTTCTGATATGTACGCAATGATTCGATTCATTCGAATCATTGCCTGCTGATTCAATACCCCAGCACTTCTGATTTAGCTTTCTCTTTGCACAAGGAAACTAGATTCTCTCCTGCAAAGGCCTGCGTTTCTGCAGCGTCCGTACAATCCAGTAAACAGCCAGTGCGACCAGCAAGTGTTTGATGGTGTGACCACTGATTATCTGACCCCAGCTGTAAATTTCCGCATCCAGCACCTCAGTCAGCTTGGCCACCGCATACAGCGCAACAACCTGATATATATCCGTTCCACGCGTATATCTTGATGGAAACAGCATACTCAGCAAGAGTATAAGCAGTATTGAATAGAATTGTGAAACGACATAAAAATTCAGACTGCCAACCCCCACCCGCTCAGTCCAGTACCAATACACAACACTCGCCACACCCAGCACTGTCAGGAAAGGCAGCGACCACATTCCCACCTGCGCACCAATCCGTTCAGTCAACACCGCTGACAACAATGCCATGATACCCAGCGCAATCGGGATTCGGTCCCAAACCAAACCATCGTTATCCGGCGACCAGTGATAATAGATTGAACCCACTCCCGCCATCACAACACTGAGAAACAGAATCCAATACGGCCAGCACTCAGCCGTTTCAATGAATACCTGATTCCGGACAGATGACCGGGATAAGCGCACAAGAAACCACAATCCGGTCAATCCGCTGATGAAAATAGCTAAATTTGAAATAACGTTAAAAAAATCAGGAATCGAAAAGAATATTCTTTGATCTGCAAACTGATGATAATCGGATGGTTGGGTGATCGGAGGCAGAAAAAATGCCGCAAGGATAACCATTGCCGACAATCCTGTCAGCATCCAAAGCCGTCGTTGCATCGTTTAGCCCCGTTAGTTTATGGAAAATTATCAATACATGTTGGCAACCGCTTCCTCGATACGCCCAACCGTAATTATTTTAATGCCGGGAATGGATAGCTTCGGCTTATTGGCAATCGGGATAATCGCCTGGCTGAAACCCAGTTTGGCGGCTTCCTTAAGCCTTTCCTGTCCCCGCTGGACCGGACGTACTTCCCCGGCCAGGCCAATTTCCCCAATAACAACCATTTTCTCTGCCAATGGCTTGTTCCTCAGGGAGGATACAATTGCCAGCATAATCGCGAGATCTGCCCCTGGTTCAGTAATCTTTACACCGCCTACCGCATTCACAAAAACATCCTGATCGAAACATGGAATACCAGCATGACGATGCAGTACAGCCAGCAACATTGCCAACCGGTTCTGTTCCAGTCCGACACATAATCGTTTGGGATTGGGTGCGCGGGCTTCATCAACCAGTGCCTGTATTTCTACTAAAAGAGGGCGTGTCCCCTCCTGCGTAACCATCACACAAGAACCCGGCACCTGTTCGCAGTGATGCGAAAGAAATAATGCAGAGGGATTTTTGACTTCGCGCAGCCCCTTCTCTCCCATGGCAAATACACCCAGCTCATTCACTGCACCAAAACGATTCTTGAAGGCACGGATCATGCGAAAACTGGAATGCATATCGCCTTCAAAATACAATACCGTATCGACCATATGCTCCAATACACGGGGCCCGGCCAACGCACCTTCCTTGGTGACATGACCCACGAGAATAATACAGATACCGCTCGCCTTGGCCAGCCGCGTTAACTGGGCGGCACATTCTCGTACCTGCGCAACCGAACCGGGTGCTGATTGCAATACCTCTGAATAGATGGTCTGGATGGAATCAATCACAGCAACAGCCGGTTTACGTTCAGCCAAGACTGTCTGGATTTTTTCCAGTTGAATTTCGGCGTATAAATGAACGGCTTTCACATCCAGCGCCAGCCGTTTGGCGCGCGAAGCAACCTGCTGTGCCGATTCTTCACCACTGACATACAACACATGGTGGCTGGCTGACATATGCGATAACGCCTGCAGCAATAAGGTGGACTTACCGATCCCGGGATCCCCCCCCAGCAGCACAACCCCTCCCTGCACAAGACCTCCGCCCAGAACCCTGTCCAGTTCAGCAACACCCGTGGGATAACGAGGCTCCTCCTGCGCTTCAATCTCACTTAGATTCTGCACCTGGCCGATGGCTGACACGGGACTGAAACGGGATACCGATTTCTCGGCAATGGTTTCTATCAGGGTGTTCCACGACTGACAATGTGGACATTGACCTTGCCATTTCAGGGTTTGCCCACCGCAGTCAGTGCAGGAATAAACAGATTTCTGTTTGGCCATTAACTAATCATTCAGTCCATTCACTGGTGTAAACATCGGCAGTATTGAATGTCGCGCCCTGCGCATCCTTGCCTGAGAGTATCGGCTCACCGGCAATCGGCCATTTGATCCCCAGAGTGGGATCATTCCAGATGATGCTGCGTTCATATTCAGGCGCCCAATAATCCGTTGTATCATACAAAAACTCGGCGTGTTCCGACAGAACCAGGAACCCATGCGCAAACCCTGCCGGAATCCACAACTGGCGCTTATTTTCCGCACTCAATAATTCACCGACCCACATGCCGAAAGTGGGGGATGCACGACGAATATCGACTGCCACATCAAACACCTCGCCGACCACAACCCGTACCAATTTGCCCTGGGCCTGCCTGATCTGATAATGCAGCCCACGCAACACATGTTGCACTGACCGCGAATGATTGCTCTGCACAAAGCAGGCTTTCCTGCCAATTGCCTGCTCGAATGTACGTTGATTAAAACTTTCAAAAAAGAAGCCACGATCATCCCCGAACACACGCGGTTCAAGCAGAAAAACTTCCGGGATTGCCAATGGGGTTGCTTTCATAGTGTTATCAATGGGTTTAAATTAAAAACCATCACGCTTCAGTACTTGCTGCAAGTACTGGCCATATCCATTCTTGGCCAGCGGCAACGCAAGTTTCTCTAACTGCTCGGCATTAATCCAGCCCTGCTTGAACGCGATTTCTTCCGGGCAGGCAATTTTCAGTCCCTGTCGATGCTCGATCGTGGCAACAAACTGGCTGGCATCCAGCAGTGACTCATGCGTCCCCGTATCAAGCCAGGCATAGCCGCGCCCCATGATTTCAACATTGAGCGTGGATTGTTGCAGATAAATACGATTCAGATCCGTGATTTCCAGTTCATTGCGTGCAGATGGTTTAAGGCCCTTGGCATAATCGACCACTTTTGAGTCATAAAAATACAACCCGGTTACCGCATAATTGGACTTCGGCTGCTTGGGCTTTTCTTCCAGATTAATCACACAGCCTGTTGCATCAAACTCAACGACTCCATAACGTTCCGGGTCATGGACATGATAGGCAAAAACACTGGCGCCTTGTGTGCGCGCCATCGCATTTGTCAGCAAATGATGGAAATCATGCCCATAGAAGATATTATCCCCCAGCACCAATGCGGAACAGTCATTGCCAATGAAAGATTCACCGATAATGAATGCCTGCGCCAGTCCATCCGGTGATGGCTGCTCCGCATAGGATATATTTAACCCCCACTGTTCTCCGCCTTTTAGCAGGAGTTCATAATTTGCAATATCATGCGGTGTTGAAATAATGAGAATGTCGCGAATCCCAGCGAGCATCAATGTACTGAGCGGATAATAAACCATGGGCTTGTCAAATACCGGCAGCAACTGCTTGGAAACAGTCTGCGTCACCGGATAGAGCCGTGTTCCAGATCCTCCGGCAAGCACGATGCCTTTACGTTGGAGCAATGTTGTATTTGAATGTTTTTGTGATGCGTGTGAAGTATTCGATGCGGGCATTAATAAAATCTCATATGATTTGCGTTTATCAATTAACCAATGATTACCGGATAATCCATTAAAAAAGGAATGGTAATTGTACTATATTGCATCTCAGATAATTTCTCTTTGCTATAGCCATTGATGCTGCAGCAACATTACCTATTATGATCATCTCGCCGCTTTACTTCCGCCTGCTGGGACAACTTTCCTCATATTGGGCATTATTCTTACTGGCGCTATCCGCCATGCTGATTATGGCATTCACCATCGCCGTGCTCCCCCTCTGTATTCAGCAATTACTGGATAGCACATTTATCCAGAGGGACCCATCCACCATACAACTGGTATCTCTTGCAATGGTTACTTTACTGATAGTGCGCAGCATTGCAAGCTATATCAATCGTTATACCGTCAGTAAAATCAGCAGCCAGTTAGGTGTCCGGTTAAGAACCATCTTATTTGACAAGCTATTTACACTGCCACTGACTGATTGTCATGATTTAATAAAAAGCCATGCCATCGAGAAACTCATTCTGGATATCCATCGCATCATACAGACAACAGCTCAAAACTTCGCATGTCTGGTGCAGGATTCATTGACAATTATCGGATTGACACTTGCTCTGTTCTCTCTCAATCGCGACATTGCATTGACGTTGCTGCTGGTTATGCCGCTAATTGTACTAATCATGCAAATCACCCAAAGCTTCCTGATCAAGCCCAATCAAGACATATTATCTGCTTCGGACACCTTCATTCAGGATTTATTGCAATCGATCCGGCATCACCGGGTCATCAGACTGGATGGCGGTCAAACACATGAAAGTCAGCGCCTCAGTAAAGCGGCCGAGCCCATTCAACAGGCGGAAGCGCACTATGCAGCGCTTTCAGCCACTGCTGATACGTTGAATCAGATCATCATTGCGCTCACCCTCATGGCTATCGTTTATTTTATGGCTCAGGAAAGCCTCAATAATGCACTGCTTCTGGGCGAAACAGGTGCACTGGTTGCAGCTGCCGCATTACTCATCGCACCGATCCAGAGAATCATCAATATTCCCAGGCAATTGCAACAGGAACAAATAATCATCGAGAATTTATTCTCGATGCTGGACCGTGAATCGCCTGTGGATACGGGTACGATTTCACCTCAGGCTGTCCGCGGCGAATTAACCTTTGA
>JBBTCY010000171.1:0-18288 GCA_038043005.1 Pseudomonadota bacterium | reverse complement strand
CCAATGAAATCAGAATTACGAATGCGGCACAAACATCCCGTGCAATAGAATTCATTCGTGAAATGTCGGAAGGATTACAAACCAGAATTGGCAGACATGGAACGGAAATAACAACGGAACACTATCAATTCCTATCCATTGCACGCGCATTGCTTAAGAACCCGTCCCTGCTGATCCTGGATGGCATCCCGTCTATGGCAGGTCAGATATCCAATCCCCTACAGCAGGCATTGGAAGCTTTAATACAAAACCGCACTACGCTCATTTTCACGCAACACATTCCCCGATTGAAGAAAATAGACCGTATCCTAATCTTCAAGAATGGCTACATCATCAAGCATCAAGAGCCACTTAATCCGGTCATACCAGAGAATCAGAGTGCGTCGTTCATCCAGAAAGATTCTAAAAGTGAGAATACATCGGTCAATTAACGCTTGTTTCTCTTCTCGTATATTCAGGCACCCACTTTACCAGTTCATCTCGAACTTCCTGATCGCTGACCACGCTGTTACTGCTCAACCAGGTTATCAGTGCAGACAGCCATGCTCCATCAATCTGTCGCGCCTGGGCAATCCGCAGTTTGTCATGAGGTGTTGGCAGCGTATTCTCATTCGTTGCCAGCAGTTCCTCATGGAGTTTCTCGCCGGGGCGTAATCCGCTGTAGACAATACGAATATCCTCTTCCCCCAGGCCCGATAAGCGAATCAAATCATTGGCCAGATCGACGATCCTGACAGGATCGCCCATATCCATCACAAATATCTCCCCGCCCCCTTTCGTCCCCCCCATCAATCCCGCCTGCAAAACAAGTTGTGCCGCTTCAGGAATCGACATGAAATAGCGTGTCATCTCGGGATGAGTCACGGTGATCGGCCCTCCCTTCGCGATTTGCTCGCGGAACTTCGGTATCACGCTGCCCGTACTGCCCAGCACATTACCAAAACGCACCATCACGAAACATATTTTGTGGGACTGCTGCGGCCGGTTAGGTACTTCCGCATTGGAAATTGTCTGCTGCAAGGCCTGACATACCATTTCGGCCAGGCGCTTGCTGGCACCCATGATACTGATCGGGTTGACCGCCTTATCAGTCGAAACCAGCACAAACTTTCCTACTCCATAATCAATCGCAGCGCGCGCCAGGACATAGGTCCCCATGACATTATTGAGTACAGCCTGCCAGGCATTCTCCTGTTCCATTAATGGTACATGTTTATAAGCAGCTGCATGAAAAACCACCGATGGTTTAAACTGTGAGAATAATTGTGTTACGCGAGCTGAATCTTTGATATCGCCGATCACAAATGACAGCTTAATGTCTGGAAAGCGTGATGAGAACTCTTCCTGAATATTGTAAAGCGCCAGTTCATTTAATTCGAGAAAGACGATCCGCTCCGGTTTGAACGGCATAATCTGTCGACATAGTTCAGAGCCGATTGAACCACCAGCACCCGTCACCAGCACTGTTTTCCCCGTCAGGAAATCATGCAGCCCTTCATCATCCAGAACCACCGGTGCTCTGCCCAGCAAATCATCCAGTTCAATCTCGCGAATCTGTGATACGGTCGTTTTTCCACTGATCAAATCGACATAGGAAGGAACGGTCATCGCCTTAACACCGATCTCCGAACACATCTCCAATGCCTGCCGGTGAATCCGGCGTGATACCGACGGGATCGCAATAATGACATGCCCCACATTCAGTTTCTGCACCCAATGCGGCAGATCGTTAATCACACCCAGCACACGAACCCCCTGCAAGCGGGTTCCCAATTTTCTTGGGTCATCATCCAGCATACCGACCACATGCCATTCACGGCTGCCTGATAACACCTTGACCAGATTAACTGCTGTACTGCCCGCTCCGAGTATCAGCACCAGCTTACTCTCAGAGCTCTCCAGGCTGTATAGACGGCGCTCCTTCCAGGTACGATATATCAGGCGGCTACCGCCCATGATCAATAACAACAGCAACGGTGCCAGAAAAATAATCGAATACGGAATTTTTGCCAGTACATTAAGTGCCCACAATACAGCCGACACCACGGCCGTCCCCAAGATTACGGCAACCAGGATACGTTTCAGATCGGGCAGACTGGCATAGCGCCATAATCCCCGATACAGGCTGAGCCATAGAAAAATGGCAGCCTGGATGAGCACTATCCAGAGCAGATTCTCTGCAAATGGCGCAAAAGCACTGGCGGGAATTTTAAAATCAAAACGAAACAAATAGGCAAGCCACCAAGCCACAATAATTGCAACAAAATCATGAGCGAATGCAATCAGTGTCCGCACACCTACTTTGTTTACAAACATATTATCTCCTGCCTGAACGATGTCGTTGATACATATCCGAAGTCAACATGAGTGCCAGAAAGACACTCACCCAGATCAATACAAACCAGCTCTGCACTGCACTATCCTGACTTCCTGCCCAGATGGCGCTCGCGCCGGTCATCAACATCAAAGCATAAGCCAATAACGCTGTATTACGATGCCCCAGTCCACTTTGCACCAGCCGTTGATAATAATGTTCACGATGGGCTTCCCAGATCTTCTCACCCCGCAACAGGCGCTTGATGATTGTCACCGTCGCATCCGCAATAAATGGCAGAAATACCAGCAATGGCAGCCATATTGACCACAAACCATCCAGCCACCCCGATATACCGAACGCAGCCGCCAGAAAACCCAGGGGAATAGATCCTGCATCACCCAGAAAAATACGTGCTGGATAAAAGTTATGCAACAGGAAAGCCAGCGCAGCGGCCGCCACAGTACTATTAATCAAGGCAAATTCATGATTCCCGGCAAGATAGGCTAACATCCCATAGGAACCAAAACCGATCACAGCCATCCCGCCGGCCAGACCGTCCGAGCCATCCATGAAATTATAAAGATTGGACATCCAGATAATGGCCACGGCACAAAGCAATGAAATGACCCACCCATGCGTATCCAACAGGAATATCGCAGAAAACCCGATTGCCACTATACTGTGCACCAGTAATCGAGACCACACAGGTAAATGCCGGATATCGTCAATAAATGATACGAAAGCCAACAGGCCGACACCTATCCACACTACACCGGGTAACACGGCAGAAAACAGGATCCACGTAATGACGACGCCCAGCAATAAACCCAGACCGCCAAGTCGGGGGGTCGGTGTCGAGTGTAGGGAACGGGAATTAGGATAATCCAGTCCCCAAGCTGCTTTTCCCTTTATCAATCCCAGGATCGAGAAAAATGAGATAGCAAATGATAGCAACGATGCTGCAGCTATTGACAAGGGAGAATCCAAAACCATAGCGACCGGATTATCCGATTAAAATCAATGAAATTTTTTCCACCTTTTTACTGTTTACAGCAAAAAGGTGGCATTGATGTATCTAGATTACAGTTTATCCTGAGCAACCTTAAAACATGGGATTCGCTGCATAGTTCTGGTGAGCGGCAGCTTCCGCTGCGCCACGCTTAACGTTCATGCCCATATCAGACAATATTACCTCCAGTGCATTCAGGCAGAACAGCACATTCTCAACCCGACTGGAAGTCCCCATCAAACCAAAGCGCCATATCTTGCCGGCAAAATCGCCCAATCCAGCACCAATCTCAAGACTGTATTCATCCAGCAATCTACGCCGTACTTCTTTTTCATCAACCCCGGCAGGGACATGCACTGAATTAAGTTGAGGTAACCGATATTGCTCCTCAACCACATAATTGATACCCATCGTCGCAAATCCGGCCTTTAGTGCCTGATAATTGCGGTTATGGCGGGCCCATGAATGCTCCAGCCCTTCTTCAGCTAGCATCAGCAGCGATTCATGTAACGCATAAAGTGCGTTGGTCGGTGCGGTATGATGATACGTCCGTGTAGTTGAACCCCAGTAGTTCAGCAACAGGCTTAAGTCCATGAACCAGCTATGTACCTTATCCTTGCGGTTTTTAACCAGATCAGTCACACGCTCAGAAAAGCTGACAGGCGACAAGCCTGGCGGGCAGGATAAACATTTCTGGCTGCCTGAATAAATCGCATCAATCCCCCATTCATCCGCTCTGATGGGTGAACCGCCCAATGAAGTAACCGTATCGACAATGGTCAAGCAATTATGGCGGCGTGCGATCTCGCACAGTGTCTTGGCATCGGACAACACACCGGTTGATGTCTCGGCATGAACAAAGGCAATGATCTTGGTATCAGGATGCTGCTTTAGCGCATCTTCAACTTTCTGCGGATCAACCGGTGCACCCCATTTATCTTCCACGACAACCGCCGTTCCACCGTGACGCTCAACGTTTTCAATCATGCGTCCACCAAACACGCCATTACGGCACACAATCACCTTATCGCCCGGTACGATCATGTTAACAAAACACATTTCCATACCGACCGAACCTGGCCCGGAAACTGGAAAAGTCATGCGATTTCTGGTTTGAAACGAATAGCGCATCAGTCCTTTTATCTCTTCCATCATTTCGGTAAATACCGGATCAAGATGCCCCAGCGTCGGACGCGCCATGGCGGACAATACGCGTGGATGGGTATCCGATGGCCCTGGTCCCATCAAAACACGTTGTGGTGGATAAAATGTAGTTATAGCCTTTTCTGGACGAAAATCTTCGGTAGTCATGAACAATCCTAAATTAATATAAAACTGATTTTATGATGTGAAAAAAGTGATTTTAACAAGTGATTGGAAAGTTTACTATAAACAAAGTGGTTCAGCGGAGGCTTTTGGGTAGCTCTTTTCCTGCGTTTACAGGATTAATACTTCTGAATCAATGAGATAAATGGACACAAATCGGGTTAACCACATTGACAGGGTTAACCCGTTTAAATCGACCCTGCACTACAGCATATTAAAAACAACAGCAGCCACCAATCCGCCAATGGTGGGACCAATTACCGGAATCAGTGCATAACCCCAGTCACTATCCCGTTTGTTAGCAATAGGAAGAATGGCATGCATGATACGTGGACCCAGATCCCGCGCAGGATTGGCGGCAAAGCCGGTAGGCCCGCCCAGCGACAGGCCGATACCAAACAGCAGCAAAGCAACCGGCAATGCATCCAGCGCACCTAAACTCGCCTGTGGCGATACGATCAGCATGATGCCAAACACCAGTACGAATGTACAGACAGCTTCAGTCACCAGATTATCAAATGGGCTTCTTATCGCAGGCCCGGTACAGAATGCGGCCAGTTGCGCGTCTGGATCGGTTGTCTGGTCAAAATGCTGACGATAAGTAATCCATACAATTAATGCACCCAGCATGGCGCCCAGTGTTTGTCCTACCGCATAAAGCGGCACATCACCCCATGAAAACTTACCGGCTGCTGCCAGGCCAATACTGACAGCTGGATTCAAATGTGCACCACTTGATGCGGCGACGGCATAAACCCCCACAAAAAGTGCAATACCCCATCCCGCCGCAATCGTCAACCACCCACTGTTATTACCCTTGGATTTGTTAAGCACCACATTGGCAACTACGCCATTACCCAGTAAAACCAATAAAAAAGTACCTATCAATTCACCTAGAAAAGGAGTCATCGCATCACCTTAATTTTGAGTTGAACATCGGAAACCCACCTTCAAATAAGCCAGAAAGCTCGATTGTCTTGGTTTATGCCATTTTCTTTTTCAAATGCTTTCCAATCATTCAAAAGGCCTACTGATTATCACACAAAAAAATATCACTGAAACAAAACAATATTCCACGCCATACACTTTCAAACAACCCCTTTCACTGCCAGTAACGGCGGCGCAGGTCTCGCCAGGCGTCAACCGACAAGCCATCATCAGCAAAGCGCAACAGAATGGCACCAGCTGCATCGCTGCGCAATAGCTCACTGCCCTGCGCCTGATAACGCGCGATGACGTTTTCCCTGGGGTGACCGTAGCGATTTCGATAGCCTACTGTAAAAATGGTTAGCGCCGGATTCACTTGCCGGACAAATGCATCGGTCGAAGAAGTATTGCTGCCATGATGCGGCGCAATCAATACGGTTGCCGGCAATTTATCACGCGCTCTTGCGAGCAATGCGTATTCATCGTTCTGTTCAATATCAGACGGTAGCAATACACTGCCATGCTGTGTCGAAATTTTTAACACACAACTGTTTGCATTGGTTTTGCGTTGCAAGTTATTGTAGTCATGCGCCAATGGGTGCAGCAGCTCAAACTGAACATCATCCCACTGCCAGGATTGACCGCCCTCACACGGTTGGCCACTCATCGCAGCCTGCTGGATTGGGTGATCCTGATCCAGCGATGACAATAAGGTCGTCACAGGGATGGCCGCCAGTACGGATAAGGCACCACCACTATGATCCGAATCGGCGTGTGACACGATCAGAGTATCCAATTGATAGACACCTTCCCCGCGCAGGAAAGGCACAATAATACGATCCCCGCTATCGGTTCCGCCAAAACCAGGGCCCGTATCAAACAGCAGAACATGATTCTCAGTCTGCGCCACCACCGCCAAACCCTGACCGACATCCAGCACGGTTAACCATAATTCACCGGCAGCCGGTTTCGGTGGCAATACCAGAAACATGGGCAATAAAGCGATCCCACCCAGCCAGCGTGCCGGAAAGCCTGTCAAAAAACCAGACCCCAGACTGCCCGGCAACAATATCCAGATTATCCCGATGATTGCCACCAGGATTGTCCACAGAGGTGGCGCATGCTGTTGCCAAACGGCTAATGGTAGCTCGCTGAGCCACTGCAATGCCATCATCCCGGCACTGAATATCGCATGAGCAAACGGCAACACACCATCGAGAAAGGGAATGGTTGCCAACAAAGTAAGCGGCACCACCAGCAGGCTGATCAATGGAATAGCGATTGCATTAGCAATCGGCGACACCAGGGAAATCTGCTGGAACAATGTCAGCAAGAGCGGCGTCAGACCCAATGTAATCGCCCACTGCAAGCGCAGCCAGTTGGACAACCCGTGCATCTGGCCAATCCGTCCCACGGTAACCAGCATGATGATGGCAATGGCGCCAAAAGATAACCAGAATCCCGGCGACAAGGTTGCCCACGGGTCAAGTAATACCACCCAGAACAAAGCCCACGCCAACACCATCGTCGCGGATGTCTGGCGCCCTCGCCATAAGGCGATGGCCACCACTGTCAGCATATAACAGGTTCTTTGTGCAGGAATGGCAAACCCTGAGAGCACCGCATAACCCAGCGCCACGACGAGACCAGCCAGCACAGCCGCCCGGCGCGCAGGCAACCGCAGCAATAAATAAGAACTGCAACGCCATAAGCCATAAACCAGCGCAAACACCAGGCTTGAGATCATGGTGATATGCAGCCCGGAAATTGCCATCAGATGATTGGTGCCCGTACGCGTAAAGATTACCCACTGATCACGAGGAATTGTCCGCTGATCCCCAACGGCAAGCGCTTTGAGTACACCGACATAGGCATGATCTGATAATACCTGTGTGAAACGCTGTTGAATTGCCTGGCGAATCGATTCAACCCAATAGGACGGTTGATTGACCATTTGATCCAATCGGTGATTATCTGCTGCTTCTCGTACATAGCCCGTTGCACGGATATTTCGTTCCAACATCCATACTTCATAATCGAAGCCATGAGGATTCGCATTGCCATGCGGCTGCCTGAGACGCACTGTCATCTGCCAGCGCTCACCGGCCTGAACGATCGGCGCTGCAACATCCTCATCCTGCACGGTGCGCCGGATATACCAGGACAGCGCAATGCGCTTCGGTACCACCGCAGCTTCTGTCAGGATACGCTCTACATCAAGCTGAAACTGCACACGCTGATCGCTCTGTTGCGGCAAGCCCGCCACCACTCCGATTAATTGAATATCGCGCTGTTCCCATTCCTGCGGAAGAGAATCGCTTAAACGCCAGTGCGCAAACGCAGCCGCCCAGAAGTAACCGATACCCAGGAATAACCCGATCATCAAGAGATTTCTTGTTATGACCAGAACAGTGGATTGATGGCGATAAAACAGTCCAATAACCACTGTCAGCACTACCAGCCCCCAACCCCATATTAATTCAGGCAATTCAGCCTGTCGTTGCAACAACCCGGCGCCCAGCACAAAAGCCAGGATATTTAATCGCAGCAGCAAGTTTTCTCGGCTCCTCTGTCAGGCGGATATATCTCTGATAATAATTAATCTAACTTGAGCTTAACTGATCTAATCAAACTCGGGTCGAATTAGATAAGTAGTATTAAACAGTTTCCAAATCTATCGGGTACCGTAAATTTGAAATTACATCATCGTCATTTGCAATAGTCTGATATCTTAGTACATTGTTTATCTTTACAAGAAAAGCATTGAACAGGACAGGACTCTTTTCTTTCCATGAGAAAAAAAGCTAAATCACCCCTTCTCGATATCCAACAAAATAAAGAGGGTATTCGTTCAAGTAAAGACAAAGACGCAAACATATTTCCAGTAGTAGGTATCGGCGCTTCTGCAGGTGGATTAAGTGCATTTACCCACTTACTCAAGGTATTACCCACGGACACTGGCATGGCTTTTGTTCTGGTGCAGCATCTCGATCCCAAACACACCAGTCTGCTGCCAGAATTGATGATGCGCGCAACAGCCATGCCAGTTATCGAAGCGAGTGATGGTATGCGCATTGAACCTAATCACATTTATGTAACACCACCCACTCATAGCCTGGCACTGTTGCATGGGGTGTTGCACCTCATGCAACACCCGGATAATGGCAGTAGATACCTGCCGATTGACGATTTTCTGAAAAGCCTGGCCCAGGACCGACAGAGTAATGCAATTGGAGTTATTCTCTCAGGCACAGCGTCAGATGGCACATTAGGTTTGCAGGCAATTAAAGCTGCAGGGGGCGTCACTTTCGCACAAAGTGAAGATTCTGCTGAATACAGTGGCATGCCACACAATGCGATCGTTGCGGGTCATGTCGATTTTGTACAGACACCAGAAGAAATCGCCAGGAAACTGGCACTGATTGCGCGTCACCCTTATCTGCTGAAAAAAGAATTTTTGAGCATTGAGGAGAGAGTACTCTATAAACAGGAAGATCTTACCAAAATTTTTATACTGTTACGTGCACGCACTGGCATTGATTTTACTTACTACAAACCCGGCACCATCCAGCGTCGCATCAAACGGCGCATGGTACTCCATCAGATCGATACTCCGAAAAATTACATTAAATATCTGCAGGTGCACCCAAGAGAACTGGATACGTTGTTTGAGGACATGCTGATTAATGTCACCAGCTTCTTCCGTGATCCAGAGACTTTTGAAGCACTCAAGCAAGAAGTTTTTCCTGCCATCATGGAAGCATGTCTCAATAAACAATTGCTGCGCATCTGGGTTCCGGCTTGCTCCACTGGCGAGGAAGTCTATTCACTGGCAATCGCGCTGTTTGAGTTTCTTGGCGACAAGATCAACAGCATGCACATTCAAATCTTCGCTTCCGACATTGACAAGCTGGCCATCGACAAAGCACGTCAAGGTATTTATCCACAGAGCATACAAGAAACCGTCGGGCCAGAACGACTTCAGCGGTTCTTTATCAGAACAGCATCCGGCTACCAGATTTGCAGGGGCATCCGTGATATCTGCGTATTCGCGGTACAGAACGTCGCTCAAGATCCGCCCTACTCACGCCTTAATCTGATCTGTTGCCGTAATTTGCTCATCTATCTCGGCACATTGCTGCAAAAAAGAGTATTACATGCCTTCTACTATGCTCTGCAACCCAATGGCTTCTTAATGCTGGGCACATCGGAAACGATTGGTAGCGAGGTTGATCTTTTTTCTGTGATAGATAAAAAAAACAAGATCTATATTCGCAAACCTGGCGGAGTCCAGTCAATTGTTGATTTAGCCCATAAAACCCATTCTGCACTGTTACCCACAAACGATCCCAGACAAATACAAACACAGCCTGCAATCATGGTTCAACATGCCATCGAAAACATAATTCTGAAGAAATATAGTCCGCCGGGTGTGATCATTGACCAGAAAATGCAGATACTCCATTTTCTTGGGCAAACTGGCCCTTACATTGATCCATCCGCCGGCAGTGCTACCCTTAACTTACTCAAAATGGCGCGTCAGGAACTGGTGCTAGAACTCAGCAAGTTGATACATCAAACCATCAAGGAAAACCATAGCGCACGCAAGGAGGGATTGCGCATACACCATGATGGAAACTACAAGAGCATAAATTTGCAGGTAATACCCATTATCCTGAACCCGAAAGAATTTGCATCAAGTTATCTGGTACTGTTTGAACCTGGTACTGAAATTCCCACCCAGCAAAATAAATTACCGGTGGAAGCAGATGATAAAGACAACATTCAGAATTCACGCATCCAGGCATTGGAGAACGACCTGCTCACCGAACGGGAATATATGCAGTCGATCATCGAGGCACAGGAGAGTACCAACGAAGAATTACAGTCGGCTAATGAGGAAATCCAGTCTACCAATGAAGAATTACAGTCTGCTAACGAAGAACTGACAACAATTATCGAGGAGCACGAAAACCGTAACAAGGAATTGAATGTCGTTAATAACGACCTGACCAATTTACTGGCAAGCATTGATCTTCCTATTGTAATTTTATATAAAGATCAATATATCCGGCATTTCACGCCGGCAGCGAAGTTATTGCTGAATCTTATCGACACCGATATTAATCGGCCCATCAATAACATTCGGGCAAATATTGATATTCCAGAATTGGGAAGGCAGATACAGCAAGTCATGGAAACCAATATAACAAAATCAATGGAGATTCAGGATCATAGCGGATACTGGTACAACTTGCGCATACACCCCTACCGTACAGACAACAACTATAACGAGGGTGTCGTTATGGTGTTTATCAATATTGATAGTCTTAAGAATGCTGAACAACTTCGCAAGGCACTTCAATATGAAAGGCGATTGTCGGCAGTAGTGCGCGATTCTAATGATTCAGTAACAGTACAGGATTTTGAGGGTCATATTCTAGCCTGGAATCAACGCGCTACGGAAATGTATGGATACAGTGAAGATGAAGCACTTCATTTAGATGCTAACATGCTGATTCCGGAGGAAATTCGTGAGGATATACGCACTCTATTTAAGCAACTTCAACACGGTGAAAAAACAAATCCATGCGAAACCATACGTCGCGCTAAAGATGGCCATGTATTCAAAGTATGGATGACTACTTCAGCACTGTGCGATGAGGCAGGCAATGCGACCGCTATTGCTATTACCGAACGGGAGATAATATGAATCAGCGCAGAAATTGCAGAAGAGTCGATGATGATGAGATTCGCAGTAAAATGGAGCTGCTCGCCGAGCTGCAAACTCATCAGATAGAGCTGGATATGCAGAACCTTGAACTCAGGAAAGCCTTTCAAGAATTGGAAGAATCGCGGGACCGGTATGTTGATCTCTATGATCATGCCCCCGTGGGTTACCTGACTTTAGACAAAACTGGATATATCCTATCAATCAATCTGACAGGAGCCATCTTACTGGGAAAAGAACGCGCACTCTTCATAGGCAAAGCGTTTACAGCTTGCCTTCCACATATCGATCATCTCGCGTTTAGCCATTATTTAAATGGAATTTTCAATTCTTCCGGCGATACCTTAATTGATCTAAAAATTGGGGGTTCTCATGATCGGCCACATGTTATCCGTCTGGAGAGCTCGCTCATGTATGATGGAAAATCCTGCCGTATGATAATGACTGACATCAGTCAAATTAAGCACGCAATACAACTGAACAGAAAATTTCTTAATGAGAACAGAGTATTAATGAAAGATTTATTTCAAGCTCAGGAAAAGGAACGATATATTCTTGCACGCGAGTTACATGATGAATTAGGACAATGGTTGACCGCCATCCATGCTGAAGCTGAAACAATCTCTAATTATACCGATAAGAATTCGGTCATTTCCTCCAGCACGCAAGCTATTAAAGAATGTACTGTGAAAATGCACAAAGTGATACGCGGCATGCTACATAAATTGCGTCCCGAACTGCTGGACACGCTAGGGCTGGCAGATGCTTTATTTGAAATAAAAAGAGAGTGGTGTTCGCATCATCCCCAAATCACTCTTGAATTCAAACTGGAAGATGATCTTAGCAGGCTGGGTGATAGAACCAGCATTACGGTATATCGTGTTATTCAGGAAGGCCTTAACAACATCTGTAAACACTCCGAAGCCACTTGGGCTCAAATAAAACTGGGCTTTAAAATGGATTACAATTCTGCCATTCCTTTCTTGTCACTCGATATAGAAGATAACGGCAAAGGCTTTGACCATGATCAGCAAACTACAGGCATAGGGTTACTGGGAATACGCGAACGAACCATTGCAATAGGCGGCACGTTGTCTATAGACAGCGTACCGTACAGTGGCACAAGGATTAACGTCAGATTGCCACTTGACAATTCAAACAAAAAAAATTGAACCAATGACAGCCTGCATAACAGATAAGCCAATCTCCGTATTATTGATTGATGATCATCCTGTAGTACGTACAGGCTATCGCCGTTTGCTTGAAAATACTCCGGATATTTGCGTGGTTGCAGAAGCCGACAATGGCGAAACAGGCTATGCCCTATACATGGAGCGCAGTCCCGATGTCATAATTCTTGACCTCAACATGCCGGGCATCGGTGGCCTCGAGGTCATTCGTCGTATCAAAGCAAAAAACTCTGATGCGCGTATTCTGGTCTTCAGCATGATGGATAATGTAACCATGGCTCAACACTCACTGAGAGCGGGAGCAACCGGATTCATCAGCAAACAAAGCGGCATGGGAGAAATGCTTCAGGCAGTTCGTCAGGTAGCGCTCGGAAAAGTATATATTGAATCAGCGTTGGCCTCGGCCATGGCGATGAATCTGTCACGTAAGGATACTCCTGAGAGCCTTTTAGAAACGCTAACCAAAAGAGAATTCCAAATATTCAAATTACTGGCAGAGGGAAATTCCTGCGCACAAATCGCTGAAACACTTTTTATCAGTCCAAAAACAGTTGGTGTTCATCATATCAATTTGATGCGGAAATTAAATTTACAGAACACAACACAACTCATCCTGATGGCGATTAAGAATAACGTTATTCAGGCGTAATTCCGCAAGTTATGCTTTGACCAGATTGGTGATTTACGTCGTAATGACTGTTCAAACTTTGATTGCCCTCAAAACCGTTAACCACACCTTATTCTATAAGCCCAGATAATCGTCATTCTGCCTGTTTTTTATATCCTCAGAATCAATTTCCATTCTCTGGTCGATTCATTCGATCAGTAGCTAAATGCTGGACTCCCACCTTCCATAAAGTTAACAGCAAACAAACGTTATCTGGCAATGCATTAAAAAATAAGGAAAAAGCTTATTTTAACGATTCCATGTTGCGATTAAGATTGCACAATTCAGGCATAACAAAAAGGCAAAAAATGACGGACATTACTGCTATTTTGGAAAATGAAAGTGATTTTCTTCTCAAGCACATATGCAAGGCAATACCAAAAAGTAGCCTGCAACTACCGGGGGCCGATTTTGTCGATCGAGTCATGGCTTTGAGTAATCGCAAGCCAAGTGTATTACGTAATCTTCAGGCACTTTATAACCAGGGACGTTTAGCAGGTACCGGTTATTTATCATTATTGCCAGTGGATCAGGGGGTTGAACATTCTGCAGGTGCATCCTTCGCACCCAACCCAATGTTCTTTGATCCAAATCATATTGTTGAACTGGCCATTGAAGGAGGCTGCAATGGAGTCGCTTCCACGTTAGGCGTACTGGGAATAGTATCACGGTGTTACGCGCACAAAATTCCCATGATTCTTAAAATTAACCATAATGAATTACTGACCTATCCCAATAAATTCGACCAAACCATTTTTGCGAGTGTAAATCAGGCCTTTAATATGGGCGCCTGTGCAGTGGGTGCGACCGTTTTCTTTGGTTCTGAAGAATCACGTCGCCAGATCCAGGAAGTCTCAGCAGCTTTCGAACATGCGCATAATCTGGGTATGGTCACCATATTATGGGCTTATACACGCAATACCGCATTTAAGACATCAGACCAAGACTATCATGTGAGCGCTGATCTGACCGGCCAAGCTAATCACCTGGCAGTAACCATCGGTGCGGACATCGTCAAGCAAAAAATGGCCATCAATAACGGCGGCTATAACGCTATTAAATTCGGCAAGACCCATCCTAAAGTATATAGCGAACTGACAACTGATCATCCGATTGATCTCGTACGCTATCAGGTCGCAAATTGTTACATGGGGCGGATTGGCATGATTAATTCAGGGGGCGAATCAGGCGGTGATGATCTGCACCAGGCAGTTCGAACGGCTGTCATTAATAAGCGAGCAGGTGGGATGGGATTGATCTCCGGGCGCAAGGCATTTCAAAAACCATTTGCTGAAGGTGTCAAGCTACTGAATGCAATTCAGGATGTATATCTGGCTAAGGAAGTAAGCATCGCCTGAATCACTTTGAATTCAACAGCAATCATCTTTTACCCGGATAATCTTTATCACCGAACAAAAATATTCAGAGAGATAAACGCGAAAATCTAATTAACTCAAATTCATGGCAGGAACACAGCAAATATAAATACTTTAAAGGTCTGAGAGATGAAAATCAGAATATCAAAGAAAAAAATTCGACAACGCAAACAAGCCAGTCATGTCGGATTTATAAAAGCAGAAGAGAATCCGATTCTCTCACCAGAGCCCGACAACGATTGGGAATCCTGGCAAACCTTTAATCCTGGCGTTATCTTGCTTGAAGATAAGATTCATTTTATTTATCGGGCAATTGGCGAAGATGGGATTTCTCGCCTGGGTTATGCCAACTCCCTGAATGGATTTATCATTGACGAACGTTTACCTTATCCAATTTATGAGCATAAGCTAACAAGGTCAACCGGCATCAATTATTATTCTTTTGCTTCAGGCGGTAGTTTTGGTGGTGCAGAAGATCCGCGTATAGTCAGAGTAGGTGAGGAAGATATGCTTTATATGACTTATACCGCTTGCGGTGAAGGCCTACGAGTGGGCTTAACATCAATCTGTACCAAAGATTTTTTGCAAAAAAGATGGCGATGGAACCCTCCCAGACTCATTTCTCCGCCCAATGAAGTGCATAAAAACTGGGTTATTTTCCCCGAAAAAATAAACGATAAATACGCCATCTTGCACAGTATCTGTCCAGAAATATCGGTTGACTATCGAGACAACCTTGAATTTCAGGAAGACGAATATATCTGGAGCTTTTATGACGGCAATTTCCGCAGAAAAAATTGCTGGGACAATTGGATAAGAGGTGCCGGATCCCCTCCCCTTAAAACAAGTGCAGGCTGGCTTTTATTCTATCATGCAATGGATAACAACGACCCCGGCAAATACAAAGTCGGCGCCCTGCTGCTTGATTTAGATGATCCAACAAAAATCCTCCACCGCTCCCAAGAGCCCGTTCTAGTGCCTGAAAAAGATTATGAGTACAGTGGATTTAAAGGAGGGGTTGTATACGTTTGCGGAGCAGTCATAAAAAATGACAGGATTCTGGTTTATTATGGCGCTTCTGACAGCTATGTCAGCGTTGCACAAGCTGATTCATCTGAGTTTCTGCGTGCATTGACCCAGCAAGCCAAACCTCAGCTCAAGGAAAAGATACTATGATTATTGAGCGATTCGAGAAAAACCCAATACTCACGCCGAACAGAAATCAATCCTGGGAAACAGAAGCTGTTTTTAATGGTTGCCCTGTCAAAAAAGGACGGAGAATTTTTCTACTGTATCGCGCTATTTCTTTACCGCATTATCATGCTATCGCCAGAAAAAGACTGGCTGTCTCTGATATTGGTATAGCAGAAAGTGTCGATGGATTAAATTTTTATAACCGGAAACGATTCATTAAGCCAGAAAATGAATGGGAAAAATTTGGGTGTGAAGACCCTCGAGTAACAAAGCTCAATAATAAATACTATATTTTTTATACCGTAATATCTGGCTGGCCGCCTAAAGCAGAAGATATTAGAGTCGGATTAGCGATTAGCAAAGATTTAAAAAAAATTGATAGTAAGCATTTAGTGACACCATTTAACGCCAAAGCAATGGCGCTGTTCCCGGAAAAAATCAATGGCAAGATGTGGGCAATATTAACTGTAAACACTGACAAGCCGCCTGCAAAAATATGTCTTGTTTCATTTGATAAAGAAGAAGATATCTGGCATCAGTCTCGCTGGGAGGACTGGTATAAGAATTTTGAGAAATATGCCCTGCCACTTCAACGCCGCCCTCAAGACCATGTTGAAGTCGGTGCACCGCCCATAAAAACAAAATATGGCTGGATTCTAATTTACTCCTATATCAGAAATTATTTCTCACCCCAGAGATCTTTTGGTATTGAAGCGGCCATTCTGGATCTAAATGACCCTTTTAAAATCATTGGACGAACAGATTTTCCTATCCTTTCTCCTGAAGAATATTATGAAAAACACGGAATGGTACAAAATATCGTATTCCCTTCTGGAGCTTTGCTGAAAAAGAAGACACTTCTCGTTTACTATGGCGCTGCGGATACAACCTGTGCTGTTTTTTTCATCGAATTAACTCCCTTCATTAACAAATTCCTGAAAAAAGAAAATTTTCAACTGCTTAAGCTTAAGCGTGCCAAAGTGAATCCAATTATCTCGCCAATCAAAGAACACCCCTGGGAAGCAAAGCTTACTTTTAACCCGGCAGCCATCTATCTGAAGGGGAAAGTGCATCTTCTTTATCGGGCAGTTTCCGAAGACAATACTTCTGTCATCGGTTATGCGTCGAGCCATAACGGCATCCATATCAATTATCGTCACCCTGAGCCTGTCTATGTCCCCCGGGAATCATTTGAAAAGAAGCTTCGACCCGGCGCAAATTCAGGAACAGAAGATCCCAGGCTGGTAAAACTGGCCAATAAAATTTATATGTTCTATACCGCTTTTGATGGACAAAATCTACCGCGCATAGCATTAACATGGATTCTTGTGAAGGATTTTTTGAATCACCAGTGGAACTGGTCACGTTCGATAATAATCTCTCCTCCTGATATTGATGATAAGGATGCGGCCATGTTCCCCCAGAAAATCGGGGGAGAATATGTCATCATTCACCGCAGCGGCGATGATATCGATCTTTCTTTTCATAAGACATTGGATTTTGACAAAGAAATGTTAGAAGAATATCGTTGGATATTACCCAGGAAAGGATGTTGGGATTCGAAAAAAGTTGGCATTTCCGCGCCACCAATTAAAACCAAAGAAGGCTGGATTTTACTTTATCACGGCGTTTCCGAAGATGATTGGTTTTACCGTGTAGGCGCAGTATTAGTAGATCTACACGATCCTACAAAAATTATCAGCCGTACTGATTATCCAATTTTTGAACCGGAAACGGATTTTGAAAAACAAGGTGAAATTCCCAACGTAGTATTCCCCTGTGGCACGGTTGTTATTAATGGCACATTATTTGTATATTATGGTGCAGCTGATAAGGTGATTGGAGTGGCAACAGTCAAACTGTGTGATCTACTTTGTATGCTTACAATATTTTGTAAATACTAGACGGGCCTATGCAATCCAAAAATCGCACATTGGTCAAAAGACCTTGGGGAGGATATCAGATCCTGGAAAAAACCCCCGAGTATTGGATAAAAAAGCTTTTTATCCATAAAGGGGAGCAGTCAAGTTTGCAAAGCCACGAGAATCGAGATGAAGTATGGGTAGTGCTAAAGGGCAGCATTAAAGCTCAAAAAAATGATAGCAGTATCATCCTTAATGCAGGAGAATTCTTAAAAATCAGGAAAGGAGAGAAGCACAGAATATATGCTCTTACCAATGCCTGTGTTCTAGAAACGGCCTTCGGGCAACCAAGAGAAAGAGATATCATCCGTTACGAGGATGAATATGGTCGAGTTTAAAGAATAATGGAGAAGACATCGATATCGCTGAAGACGATAGGCATGCAAACATTATTTGATGGAAAGAAGGTGTGGCACGATAAAATTACTACACTGAACAACTGAATTTGATCTGACAATCGCTTCGTTAAATCGGGTAGAAATGTACGATCGGGTCTGAGCTACTACAAATTATGTCAGATAGATCGATCCTGTTAACTTGATTCTCGCAAAAACACCGCAACTAGATAGTCGGCCCTGCAAAACGCTTGGAAACCATATAAATGTTGGAATTCCTGCGGATTAGCAAAC
>JBBTCY010000170.1:0-4566 GCA_038043005.1 Pseudomonadota bacterium | reverse complement strand
GCCGACATGGGTGACATCAAGCGTAATTTCTTGAGTTCTGATTCGGCCTTGGTATGTGCTTCTTTAGGCATCTGGGCAGCTTTTATTTTTTTCTCGATTTCTTCCAGATCTGCGCCATCCTCGCCTTCACCCAATTCTTTCTGGATGGCTTTGACTTGTTCATTCAGATAATAGTCACGCTGGCTTTTTTCCATTTGACGCTTCACTCTGCCGCGTATCCGCTTTTCTACCTGGAGAATGTCCAGCTCGGTCTCTAATAAGCCCAGTAGGTGTTCCAGTCGCTTTGGAACATCAAAAATCTCCAGTATTTCCTGTTTTTGCTCAAGCTTAAGGGGTAAGTAGGCTGCAATCGTATCGGCTAACCGACCAGCATCATCAATACCACCGAGTGATGTAATGATTTCAGGTGGAATCTTTTTATTGAGTTTTACATATTGATCAAACTGGGTCAGGATCGCACGGCGCATCGCTTCCGCCTCAGAATTACCTTCTGCGTCGGGCGATATCTGTATGGCTCTTCCAGAAAAGTGGGTTTCTGAATCAATCAGCTCCAGAATACGTGCGCGATGATTGCCTTCCACAAGAACCTTTACGGTTCCATCCGGCAACTTAAGCATCTGCAACAAACTGGCAACGCTACAGACTTCGTAGAGGTCTTCCGGCGCAGGCTCATCCTTGGCCGCTACTTTTTGCGCGACAAGCAGGATGCTTTTATTTGATTCCATCGCCAACTCAAGTGCTTTAATGGATTTCTGTCGTCCCACGAATAGCGGGATGACCATATGGGGAAATACGACCACATCACGCAGTGGCAGCAAGGGTAATACAAAATTCTCAGAATCATTAATGATAGAAGTCATATCCGCTCATTTATAAAATTACTACGTGAAATAGGTATGGCTGCTAATAAAAAACTCAAGATGTTTTGTTCTAAATACATTAGCATACCTGTCGGTTTGGAATGATTAAAACAAGAGGCGATTATTATGTATATTCGTGCTAATAGAATGTGCGACAGGCTACAGTACAGACTAATGCTGGACAGCAAAGTTAATCATGAAAATAATGGCTGACTCTCGTTTCTGTCGTTATTAACCAAATCATTAACTAACTATTTTGAACGTTTAGCAACCTTGGGTTGGTCTGAATAAATCAATATGGGGTTAATGTCATCATTTACTGAGTTGTAATCAATCACTACTTTAGAAATATTCTCTAATGAAGGAAGATCATACATAATATCCAGCAGAATCTCTTCCAGAATTGAGCGTAGACCACGAGCGCCCGTCTTGCGTGTTAATGCTTTCTTGGCGATTGCTTTAAGCGCCTGCTCACGAAATTCAAGATCTACGCCGCCTTCCATATTAAACATCTTCCAGTATTGCTTAACCAGCGCATTCTTCGGTTCAGTCAGGATCTGAATTAATGCAGCTTCATTAAGCTCATCCAGTGTCGCCACCACCGGTAACCGTCCGACAAATTCCGGGATTAGGCCAAATTTAACAAGATCTTCCGGTTCTACATCCTGCAGAACTTTATTCATATCTTTTCGATCAGTACTCTTTACATCCGCACCAAAACCGATTCCACCTTTTTCGGTACGTGCACGGATGACCTTATCCAGCCCATCAAATGCACCACCACAGATAAACAGAATGTTTGTCGTATCGACCTGAACAAATTCCTGGTTGGGGTGTTTACGCCCACCTTGGGGCGGAACCAGTGCAATGGTTCCTTCGATTAATTTTAACAGTGCCTGCTGCACGCCTTCACCGGAGACGTCGCGTGTAATAGATGGATTATCAGATTTACGAGAAATTTTATCTATCTCATCGATATAAACAATGCCACGCTGCGCTTTCTCGGCATCGTAATTACATTTTTGCAGTAGTTTCTGGATGATGTTTTCAACGTCTTCGCCGACATAACCCGCTTCAGTCAACGCAGTCGCATCCGCCATAATGAACGGTACATCAAGAAGCCGTGCCAATGTTTGTGCCAGTAGCGTTTTCCCAGAACCCGTGGGGCCGACGAGCAGGATGTTGCTTTTTGAAAGCTCAATGTCATCTGAGTTATCAGATTTTGCAATATTTTTCAGTCTCTTATAATGGTTATAAACAGCGACTGATAATATCTTTTTAGCGGATTTCTGACCAATAACATACTGGTCAAGTATCTGGCATATCTCTCGCGGGACAGGCAAATTCGACTTGACCAGCTTGGATGCTTCTTCACCCTGCATCTCTTCCCGAATAATGTCATTACAGAGTTCAATGCACTCATCACAGATAAATACAGAAGGACCTGCGATAAGCTTTCTTACCTCATGTTGACTCTTACCACAGAAAGAACAGTAGAGCAGCTTTTCACTATTGGCTTTTTCTGGCATATTTTTATCCTACTATGATCAAGTTTTGAGATACTCGAAATTAAAATAAGTTTCTTAATACATTGGTGAATAACATTACGTGCTTAGACTTGTACTCTCATCCCGATGGGATAATACCGCATCGACCAGACCATAATCGACCGACTCTTTTGCACTCAGGAAATTGTCACGATCAGTATCTTTTTCAATTTCCGACACGGAACGATTTGTGTGCTTTGCCATGATTTCATTGAGCTTGGCTTTAAGATACAGGATCTCTCTGGCATGTATTTCAATATCAGATGCCTGGCCTTGAAATCCGCCCAATGGTTGATGAATCATAACCCGCGAATTAGGCAGGCAGAAACGTTTGCCTTTTGCTCCTGCGGTTAACAGCAGAGCACCCATACTTGCGGCCTGACCCATACATAAGGTACTGACATCCGGCTTAATATACTGCATTGTATCGTAAATTGCCAAACCAGCCGATACAACTCCACCTGGAGAATTAATGTACAGGTGGATATCCTTTTCCGAGTTTTCGGATTCCAGAAATAAAAGCTGGGCAACAATTAGATTGGCAGTTGTTTCTGTCACCGGTCCAACCAGAAATACAACTCTTTCCTTTAATAAGCGGGAGTAAATATCATAAGCACGTTCACCTCGTCCACTGGTCTCGATGACCATGGGAATCAGGCCTAAGCTCTTGGGTTCCAAGTCATTTTTCTGATCAAACTGTTGCATCATATCAGGATATCCCCATCAATTCGTCGAATGTTACAGCTTTGTCTGCTATCTTAACTTTCTCCAGTGCCCATCTCACGACATTTTCTTCCAATGCCAGCGATTCAGCCTCCTGTAAGCGTTCCGGAGAAGCATAATGCCACTTAATTACTTGTTCTGGGTTCTCATAGCTTAAAGCTGCTTCCTCAATTACGCTGCGAACATGTTCAGGCAATGCTTTTAAGTGATGTACTTTTATTAATTCCGCCAATATCAGTCCCAGTTTGATCCGGTACTCTGCTTTCTCCTTGAAGAGATCTGGCGATAACGGTATTTCTTTTGCTTTTATACCACGCGCTTCAAGATCACTGCGTGCATTCTGCATTAAGCGCTCGACTTCCCGACTCACCAGAACACTGGGTGCTTCAATCGGGGTTGTGTCCAATAACGATTGCATCACTTGCTCTTTAAGCTTGGCTCTAACGCGTTTTGAGATCTCACGCTCGAGATCCAGACGAATTCCTTCACGCATTTTCTGGATATCGCCATCAGGAATGCCCAGTAACATGGCGAACTCTGCATTGATTTCCGGTAAGACAGGTATTTCAATTTCGTGCAGCTTTACTGTAAATGTAACGGTTTTTCCGGCAATATCTTTACCATGATAATCTTCTGGAAAAACAACATCAAATGATTTATCTTCACCGACCTTCATGCCAATCAATGCGATTTCAAAATCCTTGAGAAACTTGCCATCACCCAGTGTCAGATAAACATTCTCGGCTTTCCCACCAGAAAAATCCTTACCGTCAATAACGCCATGGTAATCAATTTTGACACGATCGCCATGGTTTGCAGGGCGATCGGCTGTCTGATAGCTGATTCGCTGCTTGCGTATAATGTCCAGTGTCTTGTCGATGTCTGAATCCGCAATCTGTACGATGGGCCGTTCTATCTTGTGTTGGCCTAAATCACCCAGAGATATTTCGGGATATACCTCAAAGGTTGCGCTAAATGCCTGATACGAATCATCACCGGATTGTTTTATTTCAAAGTGCGGATATCCGGCAACCGGCAACCCTGATTTTTTGATTGCTTCGTTAAATTCATCATTGATGGCATCGCTTAAAACATCCTGCTGAACCTGTATGCCAAATTTCTGCGTAATGATATTTAACGGAACTTTCCCAGGACGGAAGCCGTGTATTTTGGTTGTCTTGGCCAGTTTTTTCAGGCGATTCCCGGTTTCAGCCTGGATTCTTTCCTGAGTGATCGAGATATCAAGACGACGTTTTAATGCGCCGAGGTTTTCTACATTTAATTCCATTAAAGTTCCTGACTGTTTTGATACTTTTTAATTTTATAAAAAATTCTGTAATAACTGCTTCTTGGTGCGAAAGGGGGGACTCGAACCCCCACACCTCTCGGCGTCAGAACCTAAATCTGGTGCGTCTACCAATTCCGCCACTTTCGCA
>JBBTCY010000169.1:0-23227 GCA_038043005.1 Pseudomonadota bacterium | reverse complement strand
GCGTATCACCTTCCATATCCGGCAATGCAAAGTAACAGGTGTTCGGTATGCGCGCAGCACCCGCACCAAAAATAGTGGCACCCATATCAATCAATCTTTTTTCGAGATGATCCCGTAAGTGAGAGATATGGCGGGCTGTTTCAGCCATGCGTGCCTGCGCTAGTTCACAGGCTACACCAAAACCCACAATGGCGGGGACATTCTCCGTGCCGGAACGCAATCCGTTTTCATGGCCACCGCCATGAATCAATGGTTTTAATAATAATCGCTTGTCTACAATGAGCGCCGCTGCACCTTTGGGGCCATAGATCTTGTGTGCAGACAGGGTCATGGCCTGTACATTCAGCGCTGAAAAATTGACTGGAATTTTTCCCAATCCCTGGATGGCATCGGTATGGACGATCGCGCCCCGTGACCGCGCTATGTCAGCCACGCCCGCGACATTCTGAATGACACCGGTTTCATTATTAACCAGCATGGCCGAAACCAGCTCTGGTTTGTGTTCATCCATGGCGTGGCTGGCCGCTTCCAGATCAACCTGCCCCAGCGTATTGACGGCTAACTGATGCATCGTCCATTTGTCACAGCTGCGCCGCGCCAGTTCCTGTGCCGGTTTCAGAACGCAAGGATGTTCAATGGCGCTGATGAAAATATGTCCGGGTTTCAGGCTATCGGCCGCACCGCGAATAAACAGGTTATTGGCTTCAGAGCCACCACTGGTAAAGATTACCTGTACCGGTTGCGCGCCGACCGCATCCGCCACCTGCTTGCGTGCCTTATCAATCGCCCGCCGTGCGTTAATGCCATGCGTATGCCGACTGGATGCATTGCCGAATTCCTGCTGGAAATACGGCAGCATGGCATCCAGTACCGCATCATCCATGCGGGTGGTGGCATTGTGGTCGAAATAGATGGCGGTCATCAGTCTGGAAGTAAGTGGTGTGGTATTGATTTGTGCATTTTAATATTCTACCGGTAATGGATCCAGGCTGCGCCATAAATACCAGGTGGCGACCGAGCGCCAGGGTTGCCAGGGTTTGGCGAGTTCGCGCATGTTTGTTTTGTCGACGGGTTGATTCACATTGTAATGTAGGCTGATGGCACGTTGTAACCCGATGTCATCCAGTGGCAGGACATCCGGGCGTAGCATATGAAAAATTAGGAACATTTCTGCGGTCCAGCACCCTATTCCCTTAACCTGCGTCAATTGCAAGATAATCGCTTCGTCCGTCATGGTTTCCCATGTGGTCTCATCCAGTTTGTCATCGATAAAGTGACGGGAAAGATCGTGCAGGTAGCTGACTTTCCGGAGCGACAGGCCGCACCGTCGCAATATCTCTTCTTCGGCAGCATAAATGGTTTGTGGTGTGATATCGGGGATGGCGACGATTACTTTCTGCCATACGCTTTCCGCCGCTTTTACCGAGATCTGCTGACCAACGATCGAGCGGGCAAGGGTGGTGAATGCATCGCCCCGTGACTGGAGTATGGCATTCTCGTATTGCTGAATGATTTGACCGATGATTTTATCCCGCGCAGCGAGTTCTTTTGTAGCGTGTTTCCAGTAGGCAGGCGTCATTTATATGAATGAATGTATCGAACGGAGAAAGTGTGCGATCTTTCTTTGAGATAAACAAGGTTTTTATGGTCTATTTCATTTATCATAATTAATAAATCACATTCAGTTGTGCATCTATCCCTATTATTTATTTAGTATATTTTTATATTCAAGTTACAGTAGATTCTGCTTTTAAGTCTTTGTCATATAAACACAAATATCATTGTTCCAGCTTGACTAACCCATATTTTTTGATTAAAGTGGGGGCATGTGGGAGAAAGTGGAGAAATGTGAGTTTATCTGCTTTTTCTCTGTAACATGAGGAGACAATATGTTTCGTGGTGTCACGCAACTCAGTCTGGATGTAAAAGGTAGGCTTGCGATACCGGCGAGATACCGTAGCGGGCTGATGTCTTTTTGTGTGGGCCGTTTAATAGTCACTGCAGATCCTTCGAAGTGTTTGTTGGTTTATCCCCAGCCAGCCTGGGAACCAATCGAACAAAAGCTCAACAGTCTTTCCAGTTTTAATCCAAAAACCCGTAGTCTGCAACGTTTGCTGGTAGGGAATGCCAGCGATGTGGAGATGGATGGTGCAGGGCGCATTCTGGTGTCGCCGCCATTGCGCCAGTTTGCCGGTTTATCCAAAGAGGTCGTATTGGTGGGACAGGGCGCAAAGTTTGAGTTGTGGGATGAGGCGCAGTGGAATTTGCAGATTGAGAATGCGTTGTCTTTTAAGGATGATGAAACGATGCCGGTTGAGTTAGATGGATTCTCCCTGTGACAGTGTGGTAATGCGGAGAGATGCATACGACAGTGTTGTTGCAGGAGGCGGTGGAGGCGCTGGCAATCAAGTCGGATGGAATTTATGTGGATGGTACATTTGGGCGGGGCGGGCATAGTCGCCTGATACTATCGAAGCTTGGCGAGCGGGGCAGGTTGATTGCCTTTGATAAAGACCCGGTTGCAGTTCTGGCGGGCGAGGCGATTGAAGACCAGCGTTTCTGCATCCGGCATGGCAGCTTTTCCAGGATGCAGCAGATGTTGCAGGAAATGAGTGTTGTGCGGATCGATGGTGTATTGCTGGATTTAGGTGTTTCGTCACCACAATTGGATGAGATCTCGCGTGGCTTTAGTTTTCGTACAGAAGGGCCACTCGACATGCGTATGGACACCAGTGACGGACAAACTGCTGCAGAGTGGCTGGCTGCTGTGACGGAAGATGAATTGTGTAAGGTGATAAAGGAATATGGCGAAGAACGGTTTGCTAGGCAGATTGCAAGAGCGGTTGTTGTGGCAAGAACGCGGCAGCCTATTGTTACCACATTACAATTTGCCGAGATTGTCTCAACGGTTGTCCGTGCGTGTCAGCGGCAGCGGGAAAATATGCGGCATCCGGCGACGCGCACTTTCCAGGCGATACGGATTCACCTTAATCAGGAGCTTGAGGAGTTATCGCTAGCCATGCCGCAGTGTGTGGCGCTGTTGAATCCAGGCGGGCGGATGGTGGTAATCAGTTTTCATTCTTTGGAAGACCGGCTGGTGAAACGATTTATGCGGATGGCGGCCAATGCGGATGAATTGCCGCGTGGCGTACCGCTACAGGAAAAGGATGTGCGGCGCTTCAGCAGACAGACATTAAAGTTGATCGGACGGGCGGTTCGTCCCGGTGAAGGGGAGGTGGCGGAGAATCCACGTGCCAGAAGTGCCGTGATGCGGGTGGCGGAAAGAATTGCGTTAAATGGGTAAGCCAGATGTTCAAACTGAACATTGTATTGATTTTGATCGCCGTGGCCTGTGCGCTGAGTGTTGTGACCTCGCAGCATAAGGCGCGGAAGCTTTTTGTGGTTCTGGAAAATGAGAAAGAGATAGCGCAGCAACTGGATGTGGAGTGGGGTAGATTGCAGCTTGAGCAAAGTACATTGGGTGTGCATGGGCGTATCGAACAAATTGCTAAGGAACGGTTAAATATGAAACTGCCGCCCACTTCAAGAGTGCAAATTGTGTCAATAGACAGTGCGGCTGATTTATTGAGTTCTGATAAGGTTTCTCCATGATAAAGAGCGAGGCACCACGTAGAGTATTGCCTCCCTGGCGATCAATTTTAATGCTGGGGTTGATCGCGTTGGGTCTGACCAGCCTGATTGGGCGCGCTGCCTATTTACAGGCGATACAAAGCGATTTCTTGCAGAAGAAAGGCGAGTCACGCTACAGCCGGATTGTGGAGATGGATGTCAATCGTGGCATGATTACGGATCGACATGGCAAGATACTGGCGATCAGCTCGCCGGTTGCATCGATTTATGCAGATCCCAAGCTGATCGAAATTACGCATGAACAATTGAAAAAATTATCCGATCTGCTGGATATGAACAAGGCGGATGTTGAGGAACGGATTACTAAGAAAAGCGGTCGGTTTGTATATCTGAAGCGTCAGTTGGTGCCGGACGTTGCCGACGATATCATCAGTCTGAAAATCCCTGGGATCTATTTGAAGAACGAATCCAAACGCTATTATCCGGAAGGGGAGGTGGCGGCGCATGTGCTGGGGTTCACGGATATCAATGACGAAGGTCAGGAAGGCATCGAACGCGGCTGGCAGGAGACGCTGGCGGGTGAACTGGGCAGTCGTCGGGTTATCAAGGATAACAAGGGCCAGATAATTGAAGATGTGGAAAATATCCGGCTGCCGAAACAAGGTCAGGATCTTGTCCTGTCACTCGATCACAGAATCCAGTATCTGGCGCATAGGGAACTGAAGAAAGCAGTCGATCTGAATAGGGCGAAGGCGGGCAGTATTGTGATACTCGACGCGCAGACGGGCGAAGTGCTGGCAATGACCAATCTGCCGATTTATAACCCCAATAGAAGATCCAGTATCAATAGTGAGCGGTTACGCAATCAGGCGCTGATCAATGCCTTTGAGCCAGGATCAACCTTGAAGCCTTTTACTGTCGCGGCTGCCATGGAAGTTGGAAAGGTCAATCCGGATACGGTGATACAGACTTCGCCCGGGCAGTATCAGGTGGGTAGGAAAACCATTCGTGATGTGGGTAATAAGGGCGAATTAACTGTGGCGCAGGTGATTCAGCAATCCAGTAACGTGGGTACTGCAAAAATAGCCTTATCGCTGCCATCGCAAACAATGTGGGAAATGTTCAATCGGTCGGGGTTCGGCGCACCGACCGGATCCGGGTTTCCCGGCGAGGTCAGGGGTATTTTGCGGCCTTACAATACATGGCGCCCCATTGAACAGGCCACCATGTCATTCGGACACGGAATTTCGGTGAGTCTGCTGCAATTGGCGCGTGCTTACACCGTGTTTGCAGCAAATGGCGAATTGAAGCCGGTATCGCTGGTCAAACAAACTATGCCTGTCATGGGGCAGCGCGTGATATCACGCGATACGGCATTGGCAATTACCAGAATGCTGGAGATGGCGGCCAGGCCGGGCGGTACCGCGCCACTGGCGCAAGTCAACGGGTATCGTGTGGCGGGTAAAACCGGGACAGCGCATAAGCTGGTAGACGGTCAGTATTCGAAAAATCGGTATGTGTCGACATTCGTTGGATATGCGCCAGCATCGGATCCGCGGTTGATTATTGCAGTGATGCTGGATGAACCGTCTGCCGGAAAATATTTTGGTGGTGCCGTGGCTGCGCCGGTTTTCAGCCAGGTTATGGGTGGTGCGTTACGCATACTGAATGTCTCGCATGATGCGCCTGCCAATAATGTTGTATTGTTTCCAGCGGCACCGGAACTGGGCAGTGAAGGATGAATCACGTGATTTTCAACAAGACAAAGGTAGATAAAGTGTTTGATTATCATCTTTTGGATCAATTGGGCGTGCCCATCAGGAATCTTGTTGTGGATAGCCGGCAGGTGCAGCCGGGGGATACCTTTCTGGCCTATGCGGGAGAAAAGGAGGATGCGCGCAAATTTATTCCCCAGGCAATTGCAGCCGGTGCCAATGCGATTTTATGGGATCCAAAGCGTTTTTCGTGGAACCCTGACTGGAAGCTGCCTGCATTGGCAATCCCTGAGTTACGTTCCAGAGCAGGACTCATTGCGAGTCATGTTTACGGGAATCCATCGCACAAATTGTGGCTGGTTGGGATTACGGGAACCAATGGCAAGACTTCCTGCAGTCACTGGTATGCGCAGGCGATGACTGCGCTGCACAGAAAGACGGGTCTCATGGGAACGCTGGGTACTGGTTTCTGCGATGAACTGATTCCCTCGGTGAATACAACGCCCGATGCCATTCTGTTGCAAAAAACCCTGGCGGGGTTTGTGCAACAGGGCGCCAGTCATGGCGTGATGGAAGTATCGTCGCATGGCATTGCGCAAGAGCGAATCAATGGAACGGTATTTTCGGTGGCGGTGCTGACCAATCTGTCGCGCGATCATCTCGATTACCATGAAGATATGGATGCCTACGCAGCCGAGAAAGCACGGCTATTCTCATGGCCCGGCCTGAAATACGCGATTCTTAATCTGGATGATGTGCTCGGCGTGGAACTGTCGCGTCAGCTGACCAGCCGGCCGGTACAAATGATCGGTTATGGATTCAGTCAGCCCAGAATGAGCGGTTATTCAAAATATCTCAAGATCGTTTATGGCACAAATCTCAAGGCGAATACAGATGGCTTGGAGTTTGATATTGAGTTTGAGGATGATCGTGAGAAATTAAAGGTGGATTTACTGGGACGATTCAATGCATCCAATCTGCTGGCAGTGATCGCAATGTTACTGGTCAGCGGAATCAGGTTGTCCGATGCGGTTCAGTCGCTGCGCTACATCCGTCCGATTCCAGGGCGTATGCAGAAGTTTGGCGGTATGCATCAACCGGTAGTGATCGTGGATTATGCGCACACACCGGATGCGCTGGAGAAAGTACTCATCACGCTGCGTGAAATGCTGCGCACGGCTGGTCAGGGCAAGCCGCTGATAGCCCCTGCGGCTCGTTTGTACTGCATAGTGGGTTGTGGTGGTGATCGGGATAAGGGGAAACGACCAATGGTGGGCGAAGTTGCCACACGTCTGGCCGATGAAGTCATTTTTACGAGTGACAATCCGCGCAGTGAGGAACCCCGCGCCATCATTGAGAACATCGTGACCGGCGCAAAAGCGACGAATTACCAGATAGAAATCAATCGGGCGCTGGCAATTTATCAGGCAATCCACTGCGCCGATGTGGGCGATATCGTATTGGTTGCGGGAAAGGGACACGAAACCTATCAGGAGATTAAGGGACAAAAGATCCCGTTTGATGATATGGAAGTAGTGCGGCAGGTATTGCAGGATTGGGGTGCTGACAAGTGGGTGCAGGTATGATGACCGTGCGGGAAGCAGCGGATGCGTTGCGGGCGGAATGGACGGGCGAGGATGTATTGTTGACAGGCGTCAGTACGGATAGCCGCACCCTGAAAAAAGGGGATTTGTTTGTTGCGCTGACGGGTGAAAGATTCGATGGCAGTCAATTTATTGCCAGCGCGGTGCAGCAAGGTGCAGCTGCCGTAATGATCGTACAGGGAGCCAGCAGCAGTGATCTGCCAGTCGGATTTCCCTTGATACGTGTCAAGGATACGCGCCTGGGTTTGGGGCAACTAGCGGCCTATTGGAGAAACCGTTTTACGCTGCCTTTGATTGGCGTAACAGGAAGCAATGGCAAAACCACGGTTAAGGAAATGATTGCCTCGATACTGCGTACCGCAGCAGAAACGACAGCGGGGAATAATGCAGCATCTGTGCTGGCGACGGAAGGAAATCTTAACAATGACATTGGCGTGCCACAGATGCTGTTGCGCATGCGGGAAATACATCGATACGCAGTCATTGAAATGGGCATGAACCATCGCGGTGAAATCTCGTATCTGACGCAACTGGCACGACCCACAGTGGCGATCATTACAAATGCGGGCGCTGCGCATATTGAAGGACTGGGTTCAGTGGAAGCGGTGGCGCTGGCGAAGGGTGAAATATTTGAAGGTCTGGATCAGCAAGGTACTGCGGTGATTAACGCCGACGATGACTATGCGCCGCTATGGCGTCAGCTTGCCGGGGGGCGGAAAATTGTGGATTTCGGATTACAGAAGGCAGCGCAGGTGAGCGCTGAGTATCAGGCGAATCCGCTGTTTAGCAGGATCCAGTTGAAAATTCTGGGTGAATCGGCGGAAGTGGATTTGCAGGTGCCGGGCATTCATAACATACGGAATGCGCTGGCGGCTGCGGCAGTAGCCACTGCGACCGGAATAAAAAAAGAATTGATCGTGTCGGGACTGGTGAATTTCAAGGGAGTGAAAGGACGTTTGCAGGTAAAACAAGGATTGCATCAAGCGATGTTGATTGATGATACCTATAACGCCAATCCTGAGTCGGTTCGCGCTGCGCTGGCTGTGCTGGCCTTATCCAAAGGCAGGAAAATCCTGATATTGGGTGACATGGGGGAGCTTGGCAAGGCGGCGGTAGATCTGCACCGAACGATTGGGCGGGAGGCGCGTACTTCCGGGCTGGATCAATTGCTGACACTGGGCGAGTTAAGCGGCTACGCTGCCGAGGAGTTTGGCAAGGGCGGGCGGCATTTTAGACAACTCGATGAGTTACTGGATGAAACCGAGAAGCTGCTCGCAAAGGATGTCACGTTGCTGGTGAAAGGGTCGCGTTTTATGCAGATGGAACGTGTGGTCAATCAATTAGCGGTTCATTAGGGAAAATATGAGGCATGCTGGGGTGAAAACAGTGAACAGAATGCAGCCGGATAAATGCGTGTCGAGGTATTTATGCTGCTGATACTCTCTCAATGGCTGGCTCAGGACGTTCGTGCCTTCAACGTATTTCACTACATTACGTTTCGATCCATGCTTGCGGTGCTGACTGCGCTGATGATTTCATTCATCATCGGGCCGGCCATGATCCGCAAATTGACTGCCTATAAAATTGGACAATCCGTACGTCAGGACGGGCCGCAAACGCATCTCATCAAGGCGGGTACGCCAACGATGGGCGGTGCATTGATTCTGGTGTCGATTGCCTGCTCGACCTTATTGTGGGCGGATTTGACTAACCGCTATATCTGGGTGGTTCTGCTCACAACACTTGGCTTCGGGATTATTGGATTCGTTGATGATTATCGCAAGGTGGTCTATCGCAACCCAAAAGGACTGTCAGCGCGCGCCAAATTATTCTGGCAATCAATCATTGCACTGATCGTTGCGGGTTATCTGGTTTCCACTGCGGATATCCCTGCGCAGACAGAAATGATCGTGCCATTCTTCAAGGAGATTGCTGTCCCGCTGGGGGTCACAGGTTTTATAATATTGACCTATCTGGTTATTGTCGGAACCAGTAATGCAGTCAATCTGACCGATGGCCTGGATGGACTGGCTATCATGCCGACAGTAATGATAGCCAGCGCACTGGCAGTGTTCGCTTATCTGGCCGGGCATATCGTGTTTGCGAAGTATCTTGGCATTCCGCATATTCCGCATGCCGGAGAGCTGGCGGTGTTTTGTGGTGCGTTAATCGGCGCGGGGCTTGCTTTCCTGTGGTTTAACACGTATCCGGCAGAAGTTTTCATGGGCGACGTGGGTGCGCTTGCGCTGGGTGCGGCACTGGGCGTGATTACGGTGATTGTGCGTCAGGAAATTGTTCTGGTGATTATGGGAGGCGTGTTTGTCGTCGAAGCGCTGTCAGTAATGCTACAGGTCGCTTCATTCAAGCTGCTTGGCAAACGGATTTTCCGTATGGCGCCGCTCCATCATCACTTTGAGTTGAAAGGCTGGAAAGAGAATCAGGTGGTTGTCAGATTCTGGATCATCACCATTATTTTAGTGTTGTTGGGCTTATCTACGTTGAAACTACGATGAACTTGCAGGATAAATCAGTATTGGTGCTGGGCATGGGTGAAACAGGGCTATCAATGGTGAAATGGCTGTCACGTATGAAAGCAAAAATACGGGTTGCCGACAGTCGCACGGAGCCACCAAACTGGGATGAATTGAGGGTTACATTTCCCTCGCTGGAGATGTTCAAAGGTAAATTTGCGGAGCATCTATTTGATGGGATTGAAATGATTGCGATCAGCCCCGGAGTGCCCAGAAAGGAACCTTATGTACAGCAGGCCATCGCACGGGGTATTCCGGTTGTTGGGGATATCACATTGTTTTCCTGGGCGCTGGATGAATTAGCCACGCCAAGACCAAAGATTCTGGCCATTACGGGATCCAATGGAAAAACGACGGTAACTGCGATGACAGGCGAGTTGTTAAAGAAAGCGGGATGGGATGTGGAAGTGGCCGGGAATATCAGTCCAGCAGTGCTGGATGCGCTCATGAAACGGATTGATGCAGGAAAATTACCACAGGCCTGGGTGCTGGAGATATCGAATTTTCAGCTGGAAAGCACAATTCACTTGAATGCCGATGCGGCAACTGTGCTGAATCTGAGCGAAGATCATCTGGATCGCTATGACGATATGCAGGATTATGTTGCAGCCAAGGAAAGAATTTTTATGCATGACATACCCGGTAAAGGTGTACAGATTCTTAATCGCGAAGATCCGGGTGTATGCGCGATGGCTATCAAGGGCAGGAGACAGGTTACTTTTGGTCTGGATAAATCTACGACGAGCAAGGATTTCGGGTTGCTGCCGGATAATGGCGATTACTGGTTGCTTGAAGGAGAAGTGCAACTCATGCGGACTTCTGAACTGGCTGTTAATGGACTGCATAATGCAGCGAATGCATTAGCCGCATTAGCGTTGTGCCGTGTTGTAGGAGCGCCTGGTACATCGTTGTTATCGGCATTGCGTGAATTTCGCGGTTTGCCGCACAGAATGGAGAAAGTGGCAGCATTCAACGGCGTGACATTTTATGATGATTCCAAAAGCACCAATGTTGGTGCAACCGTTGCCGCATTGAAAGGAATGAAACAGAACGTGGTTCTGATCGCAGGTGGCGATGGCAAAGGACAGGATTTCTCACATTTACGCCATGCGGTTGCCGAAAGTGCGCGCGCAGTCGTATTGATCGGCCGTGACAGCAAGATCATCGCAGATGAGTTGAAAGATTGCGGTGTGTCGCTGCACTTCGCGGTCACGATGGAAGAAGCCATGCAGAAAAGCTTTTTGCTGGCTCAAACAGGCGATATCGTGTTGTTGTCACCGGCCTGTGCCAGTTTTGATATGTTCAGGAATTATGTGCATCGCGCGGAAGTATTCGTGGCCGCCGTTAAGGATATCGAAACCAAATTTTTTAGTTTTGGACAGAAAAAACACTGACCGATGATTTATCAAGCGAGCGATCAAAAACAAAAAATCGTGACTGGCTTTGACCAGGCGCTGATCTGGTCTGCGTTGCTTTTGCTGAGTATCGGGTTGGTTATGGTTTATTCGGCTTCAATAGCAATTGCGGAAGAGCAATTTGGCGTAGACCGGTCCACTTACTATCTGTTAAGGCATAGTCTCTATCTGGGTGTCGGATTGATGCTCGGGTTTATTGTTTTTCAGGTGCCCATGGGGTTATGGCAGAAATATGCCATCTATTTGTTCTTGTCAGGGGCGCTGTTGCTTGGATTGGTTCTTGTTCCAGGTATCGGTCATGAAGTGAACGGCAGCCAGCGCTGGATTTCTTTGTACGTGGTAAATCTGCAGCCGTCCGAACTGATGAAACTGTTGATGATCATTTATGTGGCGGATTACGTGGTGCGCAAGGCCAGGGATCTGGATCATTTTCTTAAGGGCTTTGTACCGATATCGCTGGTGATATCCATGGTCGGATTCTTGCTGTTGCTTGAGCCTGATTTTGGCGCATTTTTTGTAGTGACGGCGCTGGCCATGTCAATTCTGTTTCTGGGGGGCGTCAGCCTGAAGATTTTTGTTGGTCTGATTGGTGTCGTGGGCATCGGATTGTATCAATTGATTTTAAGTTCGCCTTATCGACTGGATCGTGTCAGCGCATTCATGGACCCCTGGGCAGATCCATACGGAAAAGGGTATCAATTGAGTCATGCGCTGATTGCCTTTGGACGTGGAGAATGGCTCGGCGTCGGATTGGGGGGGAGTGTTGAGAAATTATTCTATCTGCCCGAAGCTCATACGGATTTTCTGATGGCCGTGCTGGCTGAGGAACTTGGTTTTATGGGTGTGGCAGCGGTCATCATATTATTTGCATGGCTGGTGATGCGTGCCTTTGTGATCGGGCGGCAGGCGGCCAAGCTGGAGTGCCAGTTTGCAGCACTAGTTGCGCAAGGCATTGGTATCTGGATTGGTATACAGGCTCTGATCAATATCGGCGTCAATATGGGAGTGCTGCCCACCAAGGGATTGACGCTGCCTTTAATGAGTTTTGGGGGCAGCAGCATTGTGGCCATTTGCATCGCTTTGGCCCTATTGTTGAGAATTGACTGGGAAAATCGCCAGCGGCTACGGGGATTGCGCATATGAAATACAGTATCGGATCCGGTGAACGGAGGGGAGCGGTATGAGCGCGCGCACCATTCTGATTATGGCGGGAGGAACGGGTGGTCACGTATTTCCGGGACTGGCGGTGGCCGACTATCTGAAAGCGATCGGATGGCATGTGGTCTGGTTGGGAACCAGCACAGGCATGGAAGTAGAGCTGGTATCGCAACGCGGTTACGATACGGAAGTGATCAGTTTCTCGGGATTGCGCGGCAAGAAGCTGATTGCCTGGGCCATGTTGCCGCTGCGGCTGGTGAAAGCGTTTCTGCAAAGTGCTCGGATCATTCGGCGGGTGAAGCCGGATGTTGTCCTGGGCATGGGCGGGTATCCGGCATTTCCGGGCGGTATGATGGCTTCATTATTGAATAAGCCGCTTATTATCCATGAACAGAATTCACTGCCCGGCCTGACGAATAGAATCCTCGCCAGAATTGCGGACAAGGTATTGCTGGGTTTCCCGGATGCGATTCAGGCTGAGCAGGACAAGGTGGTATTTTCAGGCAATCCGGTGCGCTATGAGATTGCCGAAGTGGAAACACCGGAAAAACGACTGAAGGGGCGGGAAGGAAAGTTGAGAATATTGGTTGTGGGAGGCAGTCTGGGTGCGCAGGCGCTAAACACGATGGTACCACAGGCTTTAAGTTTGATGCCGGAAGCCAGTCGGCCGCTGGTGACGCATCAGACGGGCGCAAATAACCTGGCTTCGGTGGAGAAAGCATATGCTGATCTGCAGATTCCCGGTCAGCCGATTGCGTTTATAGAGGATATGGCAAAACAGTATGCTGAATGTGATCTGGTGCTTTGTCGGGCTGGCGCGTTAACTATTGCGGAACTGACTGCTGCCGGTGTAGCAAGTATTCTGGTGCCTTATCCGCATGCCGTGGATGATCACCAGACCAGCAATGCACGATTTCTGAGTAACCACAGAGCGGCTATCCTGTTGCCGCAGACCGAGTTAACACCCCGGAATCTGGCGGATCTGCTGCTGGGTATGACACGGGAGAAACTACTCGGCATGGCTGTCGCCGCGCGTCAACTGGCAAAACCGGGAGCAACCCGGCGGGTTGCGGAAGTTTGTATTGAAATGAGCGGAGGCATCGCATGAAGCATAAAGTCAAGCACATTCATTTTGTAGGAATCGGTGGCGCCGGAATGAGTGGAATTGCCGAGGTGATGGTCAATCTGGGCTATCAGATCAGCGGTTCGGATCTGATCGAGAACAAAACGACACAGCGGCTCAGGAATCTGGGCATCAAGGTGTATATCGGACATGAAAGCAATCAGATAGCCGGTGCAAATGTGGTGGTGACTTCAACCGCAGTGAAATCAGACAATCCCGAAGTGATGGCGGCAAAACTGAAGAATATTCCGATCGTGCCACGTGCCCTGATGCTGGCAGAGTTGCTTCGGTTACGCAGAGGCATTGCGATTGCAGGTACGCATGGCAAGACAACGACCACCAGTCTGGTTGCAAGTATTCTGGCGGCAGCCGATATGGATCCAACCTTTGTGATTGGCGGAAAACTGGAAGCAGCCGGTTGTCATGCCAAATTGGGGAGTGGTGAATTCATCGTGGTGGAAGCGGACGAATCCGATGCTTCCTTCCTGTATCTGCAACCCGTTCTGACGGTGGTAACGAATATCGATGCGGATCACATGGAAACCTATGGCCATGATTTTGGCCGCTTGAAGCAGACATTTATCGAATTTGTCCAGCATTTGCCTTTCTATGGCATGGCTGTGATCTGTGTGGATGATGCAAATGTGCGGGAAATGATGGCATCGATTACAAAACCGATCACGACCTACGGGTTATCGGAGGATGCCCAGGTGCGCGCAATGGATATCCGGCATAATAATGGACAGATGCGCTTTGTTGCACAGATAGGCGTGAATGGTTCTGCGCGGAAACTGGATATCACACTTAATTTGCCTGGACTGCATAACATACAGAATGCACTCGCAGCCATTGCGGTGGCGAATGAATTGAATGTGTCCGATGCGGCAATTGTGAAGGCACTGGCTGAGTTTAAGGGGGTTGAAAGACGATTCCAGCAATATGGCGATATCAGACGACCAGGAAAAGGCAGTTTTACGTTGGTTGATGACTACGGCCATCATCCGGCCGAGATGGATGCCACAATCAAGGCGGCACGGGGTGCATTCCCGAATCGCCGGCTGGTTCTGGCGTTTCAGCCGCATCGTTATACCCGCACGCGGGATCTGTTTGAAGATTTTGTCAAAGTGTTATCACAAGCGGATATGCTGTTGCTGGCAGAGGTATATCCCGCTGGCGAAGATCCTGTCGTCGCGGCTGACAGCAAATCATTGGCGCGCTCGGTGCGGGTGCAAGGCAAGGTTGAGCCGATTTATGTTGAAAATGTGGATGATTTATCGTCGGCCATACTGGATATCGCAGAAGATGGCGACATTGTTCTGGTGATGGGGGCTGGTTCAGTTGCAAGGGTTGCGCCCGCTATTGCAAATATGAAAAATAAATTAACGGTTGTGAATGGCTATGAGAGCTGAGTATCGAACCAGTATCAGTGATTTTTTACAGGAAACCGGCCTGGGCAGGCTGGCTGTCGAACAATGTGCTGATGAGGTGAGTATGCATCGATTGCGGGGAGAGTTGCGTACCAATGAGCCGATGAGTAAACATACTTCCTGGCGAGCCGGGGGTCACGCAGAACGGTATTATATGCCGACTGATCTACAAGATCTGGCAAAATTCATGCACGATTTGCCACCGAATGAACGTATCTATTTTGTAGGACTGGGAAGTAACCTGCTGGTGCGTGATGGTGGTCTCAGGGGTACGGTGATTGCCATTCATGCGCGATTGGGTGATCTGGCCCTGGTGGAACAGAATGTGAATAATCGATTGATTTATGCAAGTGCGGGCGTGGCCTGTGCAAAAGTAGCGCGATTTGCGGCTTTTCAGAATTTGGCCGGTGCAGAGTTTCTGGCGGGTATTCCCGGTACGGTGGGTGGTGCGTTGGCAATGAATGCAGGGTGTTATGGATCGGAGACATGGGAGATCGTCGACCGTGTGCAGATTATTGATCGCAGTGGGCGTATATCAATACGGCAACCCGCTGATTATAAAATTAAGTACCGGAGTGTTGCGTTGCTGGCAGAGCAGGCCGATGATAAAAAACCGGAGTGGTTTGCAGGTGGATATTTCCGGTTAACGCGCGGGGATCAATCGGAATCACGAGACAAGATCAGGCAATTGCTGGCAAAACGTATCGAAAGCCAGCCGCTGAATCTACCCAATGCCGGCTCTGTATTTCGCAACCCACCGGGAGATTTTGCGGCACGTTTGATTGAATTGTGCAATCTCAAGGGATTCTGTATTGGTGGTGCCATGGTTTCACCGAAACATGCAAATTTTATTGTGAATACAGGTAATGCAAATGCCACAGACATCGAGACGCTTATCATGATTGTGCAAGGTATGGTAAAAAAGCAGACAGGCGTCGAGTTAATGCAGGAAGTGCGGATTATTGGTGATGCCAGGAGTCGTTCATTGTGATAGATCAAGGCTTTGGAAAAGTTGCTGTATTGCTCGGTGGCCGTTCTGCGGAACGGGAAGTTTCCCTGCAGAGCGGACAGGCAGTGCTGGAAGCCCTGCGCAGGAAAGGTGTGGATGCGCATCCGTTTGATCCGGCTGAGAAGCCTATGGAAACATTGCTGCATGAAAAATTTAGGAGGGCATACATTGCATTGCATGGACGCTTTGGAGAAGATGGTACGGTACAAGGCGCTCTGGAATTGATGGGGTTGCCCTATACAGGCAGCGGCGTAATGGCCAGCGCCCTGGCTATGGATAAATGGCGTACCAAGCTGCTATGGCAGGCGGTCGGCATTAACTCGCCGCGTTATGAAATCCTGCATGCCGATAGCCCCTTTGAGGAAATTGCCAATACACTGGGGTTGCCGCTGATCGTGAAGCCGGCCCGTGAAGGATCGACGATTGGTCTCAGCAAAGTTCATACCGTACAGGAATTTGCCAGTGCGTACCAACTGGCGGCGAAATATGATGCATTGGTACTGGCTGAAGAATTTATAACCGGCACTGAATTGACCGTGGCGATTGTCGGTGATACGCCGCTGCCACTGGTTAAAATAGAGGTGGCGGGTGAGCTGTACGATTATCATGCCAAGTATGTGTCGAATGATACGCGCTATTTTTGTCCGAGCGGTTTGCCGGATGCACAGGAAAGCGCTATCCAGGCGCAGGCACTGCGTGCCTATCAGGTGCTGGGTTGTGAAGGCTGGGGAAGAATTGATCTGATATTGAGTCCGTCAGGGCAGTTTTATTTTCTGGAAGCCAATACCTCGCCGGGCATGACAAGCCACAGTCTGGTACCGATGGCAGCAAGAACGGCGGGCATATCATTTGAAGAGTTGGTTATCAGAATACTGGGTCTGTCTCATGTGGAATAGCCATGACTTAATGAATTCGTTATCCAGACTGCTGATTGCATCGGTGGTGATAGTAATGTTGTATGCCATTGGTCTGCGACTTATCAAACCGCCTTTTTTCCCGTTGAAGGAAATCAATATTCAGGTCATCAATGGCACAGGTTCAAGCAACATGGAATTACAGCGGATTACCCATGAACAGATTGAACATATTGCACGCAATGAGATCAAGGGAAATTTTCTGTCGATGAATCTGGTTGACGTGCGTGATGCTTTTATCAGGTTACCCTGGATACGCGAAGCCAAAGTCAAGCGGGAATGGCCGCACGGCTTGAATGTGACCGTTGAAGAGCATCGGGCACTCGCGCACTGGGGGAGTCATGCGCTGGTTAATACCTATGGTGAAGTGTTTCGTGTATCGATCGATGAAAAGCTGCCGGTCTTTATAGGACCGAAGGAAGACAGCGCACAGGAAGTTGCGCAACAATACCAGCGCTTTAGCCGGATACTGGCACCGATACAGCAAGACATCGCCGAGATAAACTTATCACCCCGGCATGCATGGCGTATTCAGTTGGATACCGGGACGGTATTGGAACTCGGTCGTAATGAAATAGAAATCAGGCTTGCCCGTTATGTCTCAGTATATAACCATAGCATTGCCCGGTTAAACCAACAGGAACCACTGGCTTATGTGGATCTGCGTTATCCAGATGGTTTTGCGGTACGTATGCCAGAAGTCACGCCACATGTGCCACGTGAATCCGGTGGAAGGAAAGCAACATGATGAGATCAGGGAGATGGGGTTAGATGAACAAAGCCAGGGAAAACAGGAATCTGATAGTCGGTCTTGATATTGGCACATCAAAAATTGTTGCGATTGTTGCCGAATTAACGCCCGATGGCGGCTTTGAGGTAATTGGCCTGGGGAGCCATCCTTCCCGTGGTTTAAAGAAAGGCGTGGTGGCAAATATCGAAACAACGGTCAATGCTATTCAGAGAGCTCTGGAAGAAGCTGAACTGATGGCCGACTGTAAAATCCATGAGGTCTATACAGGCATCGCGGGTAGCCACATCAAAGGGTTTAATTCTGATGGCATGGTGCCCATCAGGGATAAGGAAGTATCCGAAAAAGATGTGGAACGTGTGATGGAAGCGGCGAAAGCTGTGAATATCCCGGCGGATCAACAGATTCTGCACATCCTGAATCAGGAATTTATCATTGATGGTCAGGAAGATGTGCGTGAGCCGGTTGGCATGAGCGGTATCCGGCTGGAAGTGAAGGTACATATTGTGACAGGCGCCGTTTCTGCGGCACAAAATATTGTAAAATGTGTGCATCGGTGCGGCTTGGAGGTGCGTGACCTCATATTGCAGCCGCTGGCATCGGCAATGGCCGTATTGTCGGAGGATGAGAAAGATCTGGGGGTCTGTCTTGTTGATATTGGCGGGGGAACCACGGATATTGCAGTATTTACACATGGTGCGATTCGTCATACCGCTGTGATTCCGATAGCAGGTGACCAGGTGACCAATGATATCGCGATGGCATTGCGCACGCCGACCAAAAGTGCCGAAGACCTGAAATGTCGATATGGCTGTGCATTGCGGAGTCTGGCGGATGCCAAGGAAATGGTGGAAGTTCCGGATGTGGGCAACCGGGGTTCGCGCCAGCTTTCCAGGCAAACGCTGGCTGAAGTGATCGAGCCTCGCGCGGAAGAACTCTACAGCATGGTACAGGCTGAATTGAGAAGAAGTGGATTTGAGGAATTATTATCATCAGGCATTGTTATCACGGGTGGCTGTGCATCATTACGCGGCATGGTCGAATTGGGCGAAGAGATTTTTCATATGCCGGTACGATTGGGTCTTCCAAACTACCATGGCAATTTGAAGGAGGTTATCCATACACCCCGGTATTCCACCGGAATCGGATTGATTCTGGCTGGTATGGAACAAATGCAGCATCATCAGAATTCAAGACTGCAAGGGGGTTCGGCAAGACAGATTTTTTCAAGAATGAAGGGCTGGTTTAGCAGGAATTTTTAAGTAACAGTTTTAAATGTTGTATTGGTAAAAAGATCAGGTGGCTTTAATTTCAATGTACTAAAGGAGAAACATTATGTTCGAAATCATGAATACTGAAACTCAGGAAGCCGTCATCAAAGTAGTGGGCGTTGGTGGCTGCGGAAGCAATGCAGTGGATCACATGATCCAGAATGGAATGCAGGGCGTTGAGTTCATCAGTATGAATACGGATGCACAAGCATTGAAAGGAAATAAAGCACCTACCACATTGCAACTGGGACCTGGCGTTACCAAAGGATTGGGCGCAGGCGCCAATCCTGAAGTCGGACGTGAGGCGGCACTGGAAGACCGCGATCGGATCGCCGAGCTGATTCAGGGCGCCGATATGTTGTTTATTACAGCCGGCATGGGGGGTGGCACAGGAACCGGCGCTGCGCCGATCGTCGCGCAAGTCGCCAAGGAGCTGGGTATTCTGACCGTTGCCGTTGTCAGTAAGCCATTTGCGTTTGAAGGTAAACGTCTCCAGGCTGCAAAGGTAGGGATGGAAGAATTATCGCAACACGTGGATTCACTCATTGTTATCCCGAATGATAAGCTCATGATGGTTCTGGGACACGACATCAGCATGCTGGATGCATTCAAGGCAGCTAATGACGTGCTGTACGGTGCTGTGGCCGGTATTGCCGAAGTGATTAATTGCCCTGGCCTGGTAAACGTTGACTTTGCTGACGTGAAAACGGTGATGTCGGAGATGGGTATGGCCATGATGGGTTCCGCTGTTTCCACCGGTATTGATCGGGCACGGATTGCAGCCGAGCGGGCTGTGGCCAGTCCGTTGCTGGAAGATGTCTCTTTATCCGGTGCGCGTGGAATTCTGGTCAATATTACAGCCAGTTCAAGTCTGAAAATGCGCGAAGTCCATGAAGTCATGGGCACCATAAAAGATCTGACCGCTGAGGATGCCACGATTATTGTCGGTACCGTAATCGATGAAAACATGCGCGAAGATTTGCGCGTCACAATGGTGGCAACGGGATTGGGTAATGCCATCAGTCAAAATCAAAGTAAGCCCTTGACAGTCGTACACAGCCGTACCGGAACCGATGATCGGGATTCGGTCTATTCAGCAGAAGAGCCGGCGGTCATGCGTACTGGCAGAAGAAGCAATGCGACCGTCGCAGCGATGCGTCAATCCGGTGTAGATCCAATGGATATTCCGGCTTTCCTGAGACGTCAGGCTGATTAAAAACGCGGTTGATTCTGAACGTATGAAGCTGCTCTGCTGATGTTACTGGCAGGGCAGCTTTGTTTTATGGTTGCCGCATCAGCGTTCGACCAGTTCCCAGTGACGATCGCTCCCGGTGGCTGCCCGCAGTGCTGCCGCCCGTTCATCCTGTGGTAGTTTGCTGATTTCTTTCACCACAGTGAAGAAATTATCCATGTCATTGTTCTGCTGTGTCAGCAATGCCTGAAATGCAGGCAACCAGTGGGTATAGACAGAAACCGTTGCCAGCAGGGCATTGTTGAGTGGCTGTGCAAACCAGCGATCATAACTGCTGAACTCAGGTCTGGCTATTTTCAATTGCGCGAACTCCTTGCGCAATTCAGCAAAAATATGTGCTTTTGCAGCGCGCTTGTCCGGATCACTGAGATCCGACGCAAAAAGCGCTTCCAGTTGCTTGCGGTGCTTTAGTACCAGCCTGGTAAACATAGCTTCCCTTTCCTGTCTGGCGGTGACTACAGCCTGCTCTGAGAGCATGCCCCTGCTTTCAAACCAGCGCCGGATTCCTTCACGTTCAACCGCTGTGGCAAAGGATTCATTAAACACACTGTCATCCGGCACAAAAACAACCTGATGTGCAAGCTCATGAAATATCAGGCGAGCTAGCTCCATTTCAGAGTAACCCAGAAAGGTATTCAGCACCGGATCACTGAACCAACCCAGGGTCGAATACGCGCGGATTCCACCGACATAAACATCATAACCTTCATTCCGAAGCGCTTCCGCATAACGTTCAGCACTGGCCTGTGAAAAAAATCCGCGATAGCTGACACAACCGGCCTGTATGAAACACCATTTTTTAAGAGTGAGCGAAAGCTCGGGCGAAGCAAACACATTCCAGACCACATAAGGGCGATTCAGGTCGGCATAGCTGGTATAACTCTGGTTATCCGGCAGCTTCAGCTCCCGGCTGGCAAATTCGCGTAATAATACAACGCGGTTGAGCGAATGCCTCAAGGTCTGATCAGTACCGGGATCGGCAATAATCGTATTGATCGACCGTGACCGGTGCATGACCTCAAGATGACCATTCACGGCCTGTGCATAATAGGGAAGATTAGCGCAACCCACCAATCCAATGATTTGGCCCACGATCAGGACAAATTTTAAAATGCGCACAGTTGGCAGGATCACGCTGATTTCCTGGAATAAAGGGGTCGCGGTTAAGTAAAAATATTGGACAGCAAAGGGTAAGAATGAGTTCTTTGATAGCTGGAAACTTGCCCCTTTATAGAGTCAGAATCCAGTCTGCACATTGATACAGAAAAATGATGCGGAGGAATGGCAATAAAATTAATGCGTAATCCCTATCGAACCTTATCCGGTTCCTTGTTCGCTATTTCAAGTACTTCGGTTGCCGTGAGCTGTCTATTCATGTTGCCGTTCCAGGTGGCCTTGAGCGGTAGGGTGTTCTGTACCGGTGCGGCGTGGTCGAGGTACGTGAGTAGCGTCATGTTGGGTTGTGTTATGGGTAGGGTGATGGTACGTGGATTTTTGATTGCTTCATTGAGCAGGGCTTGATTGATTTTGGCTTGAGCCCGTATTTTGAGTTTTGCCTTGGGCGTTGAGCGTGCATCACTCAACAATTTCTTTAGCAGCTTGTTGTGATTGCGCTTGTCGTCTTCCAGAGCAGGGTAGGTTTGCAGGTACAATGTCTGGTCACGCCACCCGAGCAGATGGGGCTGATTCACGACCCGGACGAGCGTGCCGACCGGTACGTCCTTGTAAATGCAGGCGATATCCTCGGGATACATGCGCAGGCAGCCATGACTGCCACGCAGGCCAATGCTGGGCGGTTTGTCGGTGCCGTGAAGGGCGTAACTCGGCCAGGAAAACTTCAGTACATGGGTGCCCATCGGGTTGTCCGGTCCGGGCGGTACGATGGCAGGTAGCGGGTCGCCATTCGCTGCGTGTTCTTTACGGATGGAAGCTGGTGGTATCCAGGCGGGGTTTTCCTTTTTGGAAACAACCCGGGTCATGCCTTCCGGTGTTTTCCATTCTACGCGACCGATACCGACCGGATGGGTGATAACCTTCTGCGGTTCACCGGCTTTGGCTTTAGGAAAGTAAAACAGCCGCATTGCGGCGAGGTTGATTACGATACCCTGGCGTGGCGCATCCGGCAGCACGAACTGGGTGGGAATCACGATTCTGGTGCCTTCGCCCGGCAGCCAGGGGTCGACAGTGGGATTGGCATTCACGATTTCTTCATAGCCCAGATTGAATCGCCGGGCGATATCGGAAAGCGTATCTTCCTTGCTGGTCGTGGTAACTTGCAGCGTACCGACGACATCATCGCGGGCGGGATCGAAAGTGAATTCATGGCTGGCTACCGGAATGGGTAATGCCTTAACCGCCGGTGTGGGTACTGACTGACAGCCGCTCAGCAGGACAAAAGCGCTGATCAGACCGTAAACCAGATTGTGGCGTATTGATGATAAAGATATTCTGTTCATGCGAATAAAGGGTTCGTGAATCAATAGTGCATTAATTTACAGGGTTTTCACCTACTTCTCAATAACGGGGAGCCATAAAATCCAAAGCTGCAGCAATTTAGCCTTGATTCCGCGAAAGTAGAGCGTTATCCATGGCGCATGAATATCCATTAATGCTGAATAAATTGATTATAATCGGTTAATTATCCAGTTTTTCAAATACACATACTTGTTCACTGATTTAACAGAATAACAATGCGCCATCAACCCGATTTATTCTCCGATGGAACCCCGGAGATTCACCAACAAACTGCAGGCAATTCCGCGACTGCACTCAAATTGACTGTGCAGGATGATCAACTGTCCCCAGCGCAGCAACGCTTTAACCGATTACTGGCGCGCATCGATAAACTGAAGGATCAATTTGCTGAGATGCAGGTAATCTGTGATGCCCATCGTCCCGTGTATCACCAAGTGCTGACGCCACTCCGGGAACGTCATCGGCAATATATGCGCGACATGGTATTTTTTCTCGATGGCAGATTGCAGCGTAAGGGACTGAATACCAATCAGAAACAGATTGCCGCTGACATTCTTTGCAATCTCTGTATGCAATTGGTCGCACAAGGCGATGAAGAGATGAAATCGATGCACGATAAGCACAGCAGCGAAAGTCTGGCGCAGAAAGAGCAGACCGCCGTGATGGACATGCGCGACATGATTGAAGATATATTGGGTGAACCGCTGACCGATGATGAATCACTGGATACCGTGCAGGATGTATTGAGAGCGGGTATGGAACGTTTACGTGAAGCGAAAACTGCCGAACAGGAAGCGCGCCAGCAGGCCCGTGCTCGCAAAAAGAAACCCGGCACCACTCAGCTCAAAGCCAGGGCAGACCAGGAAGCGGCAGAAACCACGCTACGCAAGGTTTTCCGGCAACTGGCCAGTGCCGTGCACCCTGATCGAGAAAGTGATCCCGATGAACGTGACAGAAAAACAGCGCTCATGAGCGAAGCCAATGCTGCCTATGA
>JBBTCY010000168.1:0-9438 GCA_038043005.1 Pseudomonadota bacterium | reverse complement strand
TCAAAGGAAGAAATACCAGCACGGTAACGATTAAGCCAAAGATAACCGGTGTGCCTACTTCAGCTACCGCATCCACGATCACATTGTATTTGGATTTTCCCGTATCCTTCGCTTCTCCCAGGCGCTGATAAATATTTTCAACAACGACCACAGTTGGGTCGACCATCATGCCCAGCGCAATCGTCAACCCGCCCAGTGACATCAGATTGGCGGGCATGCCATAGTAATTCATCACCAGGAAGGTGATCAGTGGCGTGATAATCAGGGTAAAACACACTACAATACTGGTACGAACGGTACCCAGAAAGATCGATAGCACCACAATAACCAGAATCAAGGATTCCATCAGCGTACTCTGAACGGTGGATAATGCTCCATCCACCAAATCCGTCCGATCATAAAATGGCACGATCTGAAGGCCATCCGGTAATATTCCGCGTTCATTGATTTCAGCGACTTTTTCCTTGATCCGACCGACAATTTCCTTGGCGTTGCCGCCGCGCAGCATCATCACGATGCCGGCAACCGATTCGGTATAGCCATTCTTGATACTGGCACCCTGGCGTACTTCACCGCCAAAGGTTACGTGAGCCACATCGCGTACATACACCGGAACGCCATTCATTTCCCTGAGTACGATATTGCGGATATCCTCCAATGAGGCGATCAAGCCTACGCCCCGAATCAGATACTGCTCATAGTGCAATGCCAGGATGTTACCGCTGGCATTGGCATTATTACTGGCCAATGCACGGTCAACCTGCGTCAGGGTTAGATCGTAGTGTCGTAGTTTATTGGGATCAACATAAACCTGATATTCCTTGACGTGACCACCGATCGAATTGATTTCCGCCACACCCCGGATTGAGCGTAGCATGGGACGTACCACCCAGTCCTGTATAGTGCGCCGTTCCATCAGTTCTTCGACTGTTAGAGCACGCTTGCCATCATCGGGGTGCTCAATCGTATATTGGTAAACTTCACCCAGACCTGTCGAGACTGGACCAAGTACCGGTGTGATACCGGGTATCAGGCGGGGCGTTACATCGATGATCCGTTCCATCACCAACTGACGCGCAAAAAACACATCGGTTTCGTCGGTGAAAACCAGTGTGATCAACGATAATCCACTCTTATTCATCGAACGCATTTCAACCAATCCCGGCAGACCGGTCATGGCAATCTCAACCGGCACAGTGACCAGTCGTTCCATTTCTTCCGGACTGCGGCCAATGGCAACCGTTGCTACCTGCACCTGAATATTGGTCACATCGGGAAATGCATCCACAGAAAGCGTTTTAACGGCGAACCCCCCTGCAACGCATAGCATCAGTCCGATCACCAGAACCAGCAGGCGTTGGTTAAGCATTGCACGAACTATCGCGGCCATCGCGGGTTACTACAGTTCAGCAAGCTTGCGCTCACTGTCTAAATGGAAAGCACCTTCCATCACGATGTGCTGATCAATTGTGAGTCCACTCAGTACAGGACGGAAGTCGGCGACTTCCGGACCCAATTCAACAGGTATTCGCTGAAAACGATCATGGCTGATTAGTATAAAGATATAATCCTGATTTAATTCACGTACCACAGCTCCTTCAGGAACGACCAATACTTTATGCTGCGGGTCCGTGATGTGCATATTGGCCAGCATATCTGGTTTAAGCTTACGATCCGGATTCTCTACCATGACCCGGGTCATGACGGTACGGGTTGCACGGTTGACGGTATCCGAGACAAAGATGATCACTCCATCAAGATTAACATCCCCCATCGCAGGTACATTAATTTCTACATGCTGTCCAAGCCGGACATCGCGAGCAATTTGCTCGGGGACATCTCCGACCACCCAGACGTGAGAGAGATCAGCGACCTGAAAGAGTGGATCAGAAGGTTGTACAACCTGTCCCACGATGACATTACGTGCAATAACGTATCCCTCCCGGGTTGCCCTGATGTCAAGCGAGGGGAGGATTTTTCCGTTTTTGGCGAGTTCCTTCAGTTCAATACCACTCATCCCCAGCAGCCTTAATTGATCGGTTGCAGCTCCCAGTTCAGCCTGAGCAATTTCCAGATCAGATTGCCGCCGTTCCACCTCGGCAAGCGGTATGACATCAGCAGCCAGCAGATGACGTGCACGATCAATTGATTTCTGAGTCACTACAACGCGTGACGAAGCACGTAAATAGGCCAGTTGTGCCTGCGTTAAATCCGGACTGGTAATGCGTGCCAACGGAGCGCCTGCTTGAACGTAATCACCCAATATGACAAACATACTCTTGATACGTCCTGTTACGTAAGAACCAATTTGTGCCGTTCTTTCTTCATCCACCTGAACCCGGCTGGGAACCTGTATTTTATCAGCCAGATCAATCAGAGACGGTTGCCCGATCTTTAACCGATCTGCCAGTTCTGGTCGAACTGTAATACTATTGATGTCTCTTTCATCCTTTGATTCTTTTTGAGGGCTATCGGTTGGCTCGCTCTTACCACACCCACCTAATAAAAGTGTAATAAAAATGAGGCTTACGACAGGTGATTTAATATTCATTCTACAAGTAGCTCCTTGGGGTAATGTGCGCGCAGGCGATCGATTTCAGCAGCAGCCGATTGCAGATCAAAGCGCGCTTGCAGGGAATCTCCGAGGATTCCACGATATATACGCTGCGTATCTAATACTTCGATCAAGCCGCGTTCACCAAACCGGTAAGCGGATTGAGCGACTTGTACTGCATTTTCCGCCTCTTTGATTAATCCGCCTTCAAACATTTCCACTCTGCGTTGCGCAATCTGCAAAGCCTGCCATGCTGCTTCAAAGAGTTGACTGATTTCATAACGACGGAATTCGAGCGTTTCCCGTATCCGTGCGGAATCATAAATAGCGGTATCAATTTCACCCCGACGACGGTAGAAAATGGGAATTCTGACACTCATGCCAGCAGTATTAGAGGTAAATTGCGCATCCTGATAATTGGTGTATAAAACATTCAGTTGGGGTAATACTGATGCGCGTTCCTGACTGATTCGTTTATTGGCACGCTCCTGCTCAGCCTGTAGCCGTAATACATCCGGATTAACCGTGGGTACTTCCTGACGCAATGCATCCAGGGGTGGTAACTGAACCGGGTCATTCAACGAAGCCGTGATTTCAAAATTGGTGGGGATTGCACCGGCTGTCAGTTGCATCAGTGCTACTCGTGCGCGTAGTGCATTCAGTCGAGCGGCCTCTTTACGATTGGCTGCACTTTGTACTTCGGTATCCGCCCTGATGAGTTCAAAACGGGCTGATTCACCTCTTTCCACATTGATTGCAATGCGTCGACGAACATCCTCCGCCAGGTCGTAAATCGCCTGTTCCAAGGCGGCCTGTTCTTGACGAAGCAGTAACTCATAGGCACGGACACGCAGTTGCGCCGCCAGATCGGCGCGCACTTGATCAAAACTGGCACGACTGGCATCAACCACTGCTTCAGATGCACCGATTCGTGCGCTACGCATGAATGGATTCTCAATCGGTTGATTGACCGTTACCGAGCGTTGCATTGAGGTGGGTCCGGTTATGTGTAATGGAAAACGATTACTATCCGGTCCGGCTGTTACGGTGACTTCAGGGTTAAGAAATGCGGATGCCGCTACCACGCCTGCTTGTGCCATGCCGATTTGCGAACGGGCAGCCTGGACGAGACCATTTGCTTCCAATCCTACACGTTGGAGTTCATCAATCGTGAGTTTGTTTGTTTGTTGAGCTGATATGGATAGTGATGAAAATGCGATACTTAAACCGAGCAATAGATGCCAAAGTGGAGAAATCTGCATAGAGCCTTTTAAATTATCACAAAGAGTTTTTACATGGACGCAAAGATGTTATGTTCTTCACACGTTCTTCACAAAAAATTAACTGCCAATAATATACGAATTTTGTGATTCATCAATGTTAATAACAGGGGTAATTATATTTTATTATTGTTTCTAACAACATTGGTATTAATCACGCTACCCATTGACTGATGGTTTCGGAATCTAACCGAAGAATCCTGAACAATTGCTGAACGACAATTTAATATTGCAGATGAGATGGCATTTTGTCCCTGTTTTAGGCAATATCGAGATTAATGACTGAAGGTAATCAGGCGAATGAATAGCAAGCATATTATTTTTATTCCCGGAAAAAATCCAAAACCACCTGCTGATCAGCATCAGAAGCTATTGTGGCGTACTTTGCTGGAAGGCGTTCGTCGTGCTGAGCCTGACCTTGTTGGTGATTTGAATCAGCATGCTGAAAGTTTTAAATTGATTGCCTGGAATTACCTTTATTATCGTGAAAGCAAGGATATTAGCTGCGAACTGGCATGGATTGATACCTTGATCAATCAACATGGCCCTACTGAACAGGATATTCAGGAAGCCAATGCGTGGCATCGTAAACTCGATCGCCTTCTTTATAATATTGTCGATCATTTGCCCTTTTTACTTCACCTGACGCCTAAACCTCTGCAATCGACTGCCAGGGAAACGAGGCGTTATTTTAAAAATAAGGATAATATTGCCTGTGAAATCCGTGAGTTGTTGAAGCAGGCATTGCGCCCGATGCTGGCTAATGATGGTAAGGTGTTATTGATCGGTCATAGTCTGGGTTCAGTGATTGCTTACGATACATTATGGGAGTTGTCGCATTTGGAAAACCTGCCCGGTAAGATTGATCTGTTTCTGACGATCGGCAGTCCATTGGGCATGAATTACGTACAACGCCGATTAATGGGCAGCGGCTATACCGGCAAAAAAAGGTATCCCGCCAATATCAGGCAGTGGGTGAATATTTCTTCCACGGGCGATATTACCGCACTGGACAGGGTTTTTGCCGATGATTTTGCGCCGATGTTATCGTTGGGAATCATTGAAACCATCACGGATCATTGCGATGGAATCTATAATTTTTATCATAATGAAGATGGCCTGAATTGCCATCGCTCGTACGGCTATCTGGTTAATCCGGCGGTGGGCAAGATCATTGCCGATTGGTGGCGGTTTTCAGTATGACTGATACGATTACAACCCGTGCTCTGAAATGGATCAAGCGATTGATGCTGATTTCCTTTGGGGTGGCAGTGGCTTCGATATTCATAGGGGTGCTTTCCCGGTTATACGAGTTTCGTGATGACGATGCTGATCGCGGTGCCATCACACGCGGCACAGATAAGTTTGGCGATACATTCTCCAAAGTAGCTTATCTGGATCAAGGCTGGTCGGCTTCCGACAGTCTATGGTTCTATAATACGACGCAAGGCTCTAATTTATTACCCTATAGTTTCTTCCTGATGCTGGAGCAACCGGACTCTTCCGCTTTGTTTCGCAGTGATGAAAATATGGATCGTTACGGCTATCTTCCACAGCATCCGACGGTCAGTAACCCCGATGGCCTGCCTGTCGGGATGGTGCGCGATGAATATCAGGGTAAATCCTTCATGGGGTTTACATGTGCGGCCTGTCATACGACGCAGATCAATTATGCGGAAACCGGAATCCGTATCGACGGCGGTCCTGCCAACTCGGACATGGAAACCTTCATGATCGATCTGGTAAAAGCCTTGCATGCGACTCTGGAAACTTCGGAGAAACTTGATCGTTTTATAGCCAACGTATTAAAGCAGAGCGACTATAAGCATGCAGAAGAAATAACTGTGGATCTCAGGAAATACGCACAACGCATCAAAACTTATACTGTCATTAACACACCGCGGGATTCAGATCGTCCGCTCACGCAATATGGCTATGCGCGGCTGGATGCTTTCGGGCGCATCTATAATCGTGTACTCGAACACATTATGAGTGCGCAGCAACTGCGTGAATTATTGTCTGAAATGCTTTCCCCGGCAGAGCTGACAGAAGTCATGGCCGGCGTGGAGCCGGTGCTACGCAGCAGTGATCGTGATCATGTGATTGAACGTATTCATGGGCATCTGGCCGACAGGCAGATCATAAAACTGCGCAATAAAATCTATAATCCGGCAGATGCCCCAGTCAGTTATCCATTCCTGTGGGATGTACCGCAGCATGATTATATTCAATGGAACGGGCGGGTCGATAACAGCGGCATTGGTCCGATGGCGCGTAATGCCGGTCAGGTAATCGGGGTATTTGGCACACTGGACTGGCAGGAGAAAGAGGGTTTCACGCTGTCTTCGGTTCTGGGTGGGCAGGGTTTCGGTCCCACGCATATCGATTTCCAGTCCTCCATCGATATTCGGAATTTACGCCGGGTGGAAAAGCATCTGCGCAAATTGACATCACCGCGTTGGCCTGAGCACATCCTGCCCGGAATTGACAAGGTGCGGCGTGCCAGGGGCGCGGTATTATTCGAACGATATTGTGCCTCATGCCACGATCAAATTAATCATGCAGATCCCGATCGCCGGGTCGTGGCCAGGATGATCTCGGTGGCTTCAGTCGGAACCGATTCTAAAATGGCTGAAAATAGTATCAGGTATACCGGTTACAGCGGCATTCTACGCAATCAATATGTCAGCGTCGGTGTGGGAAATATTCTGTTGCAACGTCAGGCTCCCGCAGTGGCGCTATTGACATCCGCCACACGAAACGTGGTGACGACACCCGATGCCGACAAATGGTTTGTGCGGCGCTGGGCTGAGCGATTGCTCGATTTTGCCCATACTTTTTTTGATAATGAAGTTCAACCGTCACTTAAGTATGGCAACTACACACCGGATACCACGGTGAATCCTTTCGCATCGGTGATGGCTTATAAAGCCCGCCCGCTCAATGGCATCTGGGCAACCGCTCCGTATCTGCATAACGGCTCAGTGCCGACACTCTATGATCTGCTGTTGCCGAAAAGACGGGCAGACGATCCGATAGAAGGCGAATATCGGCCGGATGAGTTCAGGGTTGGTTCACGTGAATTCGACCCGGAGAAGGTCGGCTTTAAATCGACTGGTTATAATGGATTCCTGTTCCGGTCCGACATCTGGGGGAACCACAACAGTGGCCATGAATATGCCTCCGGCCGCACTCCGCAGCTGGATGGCACATACCTGCCCGCATTGACCAGAGAACAGCGCCTGGATCTGCTGGAGTATCTTAAGTCTTTGTGAGTTGGCTGAGTTGGGTCGTTTCATTTTTCACTAATACATAATCATGACGGTCATGTGTGTTTTCTCACAGAAGAATCTGGTTTGATTCGATTAGCCTATGCTACTGTTCTCTTGAATGATTCTGTACCTATATACTTGAGGAGTAATAATCATGATTGATTCCTTATATCTGGCATTCTGGAATGTGGAGAATCTTTTTGATATTGAGTCAGCAGATCGATCCGAGAAGCTCCGGCGCATTATTGCAAAAGATATTGTTGGTTGGGATCAGTCTTTGCTGGAATCAAAGTTGCGTCAGTTATCCAAGGTTATCCGTTCCATGAATTCCGGAGATGGGCCAGATATTCTTGGCATTTGTGAAGTGGAAAATAAAAATGTGTTGACCAGACTTGCCGAACAGGTTGACAAGGATGGCGGGCGGCGGTATTCGGTCGCTCATGCGGATACAAGTGATAACAGAGGGATCGATGTAGCTTTTCTCTACGATCCGGACATTGCAACTTCCAAAGGAATATTTCAGCATTGGGTGATTAAACGATATGCGACGCGAGAGCTCTTTCAAGTAAATTTTGAAATAGATGGCGGGATTGTTGTTCTGATCGGAAATCACTGGCCATCGCGTACCTCAGGTCAGTATGAATCAGAGCCTTATCGAATAATTGCAGGAGAGACACTTTCGTACTGGATTGAAAGAATCCATGAGGAATTAGGTGAAAATGCAGCCATCATCGTAATGGGGGATTTCAATGACGAACCCTTTAATCGTTCAATCAAAGAATATGCGCTATCGGCCAATGATAGCCATCTTGTGATGAATGGAAGAAACCCCTATCTTCTTAATCTTATGTGGCCAATTCTTGCATCCGGTGGTGGTTCGCATGTTTATCAGGGGAAGTGGAATATGCTGGACCAGATCATGATCAGCCGTGGTGTAGTAAACGGGAAAAGTGGCTGGCGTCAGGCAGGAGACGCGCAGATTGAAGGAATAACGCTTATGTCATATCCCAAAAAAGCAGGGCCACGAAAGTTTGGAATTAAACCAACTGAACGGGATCTGGATGGATTCAGTGATCACTATCCTGTCAGCGTTACACTTCAAAGGAAAAATGCCGGGTAATTCATTTTTCCAAGCCAGATGGTTTTTATAGTTAATTCAGGAACCTGGGTTAATACATGGCGTACAGAGGATTTTCTATAATCTCTGCACGCCAATCTGATTCCGATTTTCCTGTCAGGAATACGCAGTGTATTATTTTTAATGTGATGGCTTGGTGTCACCAGAACTACCCAGTGGGGGCTGGATTTTTACCAGTTCCATCATGCCGGTATCTTCGTGGAAAACATTATGGCAATGCATCACGAGAGAGCCTGTGAAATCCAGAGGTCTTTGCAGAAACTGCACGATTTCTCCGCTTGCTGAATTCGTCGGCTTATTGATGAGCAGCGTATCCCGCCAGATTGGGAACGGGTATGTCAGTTGCCCGCGTGAGACCAACTGAAACTTTGTTGTACTTGATGAGTAACGGCTTATCATGAAATCGATAATGGCGGTTGACATCAAGCAATATCATTATAAAAAATGGCAACGGTTCATATCGGAAGAATAAAGGTATTTTTCCCCGAATCCATGATGAATGAACAATCGGGGTGGTTGTATGCGCGAGTGCGCAGGGCAACGGCAGGTGCCCTGCGTTATGGATGATCAGGCCTGGTTTTCTGGTCTGGCAGATAAAGCGCGATAATTGTCAAGGCTGTAAGCACCAGCGCCCTGAACAGAAAGCAGTATGAGACCGCCCGCTATGGCGATATTTTTCATGAACATAATCATCTGGATCTGATCTGAAAAATTACTGTGGAAGATTATGCCGGCTACAACAGTAAATGCTGCCAGCGCAAGCGAGATCCATCTGGTTTGCCATCCCGCCATGATGGCCAGACTGCCACCGACTTCAAGCAGTATCGCTAATGGCAATAGCGCATCCGGTATGCCCATCGCGTTCATATAACCAAGTGTGCCGTCATATCCACTTATCTTGTTTAAACCGGAGAGCAAAAAAATCTGACCAAGAAATATGCGTGCCACTAGTTGACTTACTTTTTCCATTTAAATCTCCTTGGAGGTTAGTTAAAAATATTACTTATCACGTTTAATCCATGCACGATCCCGCGCAAAATTATTTGACTGAAAATCCTGCATGGCTTGCTCGATTTCTTCCCGTGTGTTCATCACAAATGGGCCGTATTGAACAATAGATTCATTGATCGGTTTACCGCTGATGATGACAAAACGTGCACCCGCCTTCCCCGCAACAAAGTCGAATGAACTGTC
>JBBTCY010000167.1:0-2257 GCA_038043005.1 Pseudomonadota bacterium | reverse complement strand
TTTCAGGTTCTCCTGCTGGCCGGATTCGATGGCTGCCAGTTCAGTGGAAACCTTGTGCATCGGTTGCAAACCCCAGCGTAATACGCCCATTTGCGTGATCAATAGCAATACAGTCATCACGGCGAGCCATCCCCAAAGGTCTTCTCGATAACGTTCTATCTGCGCTTCAAACAGCGCCGTATTCGTAATGATGGTGAAGGTAAGCGGATAGTCGCCGGATTGTGTTTCCCAGACAATGCTGTAGCTGTAAATAAAGTGGGGTTTGTCATTAATCAGGATCTGGGCAAATTCCTTTTTCCCCTTTTCAAAGGAGGAGGTCACCGGAATCTGTTCATTGAGTGACGAAGTGGATCGCCAGGCAATGGTATTTGCGTGATCAACGATGAATGCATAAGTATCAGAATTCACGTGGCCAAATTCGGCATCGAGCAGATTGGTCGGTACATCCAGCTTGCCGGATTCGTCAACTTCCGCATCGCCCATTAACATGAGTGCCTTTGCGAACAGGCGATCCTGCACGCCCAGTCGTGCGCTGTCATAAAATGCGCGATCCAGTGTCAAGGCAATTCCGACAATGAAAATCAGTAAAACCAGGGTTGCACTGAGCAGGATGCGCCGACTTAAAGACATCATGAAGACTTATTGCATTCCAGGGTAAAGCGGTAGCCTCGTCCCCGCATGGTTTCAATGGGATTCAGAGTACCGTCGGGATCCAGCTTGCGGCGCAGGCGACCGACCATGACTTCCAGTACATTGCTGTCACGGTCTTCGTCATGTGGATACAGGTAATCCGACAGTGTCTGCTTGGAAAGGGTTTCGCCATGGTGGCGCACCAGTTCTTCCAGCAAGCGGTATTCAAAGGATGTCAGCTCAATGCTTCTCTCATTAACGGTGACGGATTGGGCCGATACATCGATAGCGATGGGACCGCATTTCAATAATGTCTGCGGTATGCCCGTCGAGCGGCGAAGCAGGGCTTTCACTCGTGCTTCCAGCTCTTCCATCTGGAACGGTTTGGTTAAATAGTCATCAGCCCCCATTTCCAGCCCCGTCACTTTATCCTGCCAACTGCTTCTGGCTGTCAGGATTAAAATGGGGAGCAGGCTGCCCTGTTCGCGCAGTGCCTTGACTATTTCCAGTCCTGACTTGCCGGGTAGCCCGATATCAATAATGGCCGCATCCACCGGGTATTCATTGGCAAAGAACAATCCTTCCTCGCCATCGCCGCATGTATCAACCATATAACCGTCTGCTTCCAGCTTCTGGCGAATCTGAGCCTGTAATTTGATTTCGTCTTCAATAACCAGGATACGCATAGGTTTTATTTATCGAGTAGGTAGGATTGTACCGTCAGTGGCATTGATTACAATGGTGTGTATGATGCCTTTCTGGTTGAGTATTTTGATACGGTAGGTGTCATCCACATGATTGATGGCCAATACGCGACCACTGAAATGTTGCTGTACGATAACAATTGCTTTCTGCTGTGAGATGCCGGTCTGTTGATTGCTGGTCAGGGGTTGAGCGGAAGGGCTATGTTGCTGACCCGCAGTTGCTTGAAACATAAAGCTCATCAAAAAGATTGCAGCCATTAATGTTTTCCATAATCTTTTCATCATAGAGCAGCCCTGTACGCAAGATATTGAAAAAAAGCGGCAAGAGGCGGTGTGTTTCACCCCTTGCCCAGTATTCTTGTCATCAGTAGCGTAACATAAAGCTTGCATTTCCGGTATTGATGCCAAACGTCACATTACCTGGGTGGCCATAAACCGGTGCTGCTGGGTAATAGTTGTAGGCAGGCTGAGGATAATATTGGCGGTTGTAATAAACACGGGGTTGATTATAGATAACCCGGTATCCATTATCATAATGCCTGTGTGCATGATGGTGATGGTGGTGATGGCCATGATGGCCTCTGCCAGCCTGGACTGAAGTTGCTGCGCCCAGCGTTAATCCAGCCAGCACTATGAGTGCTAAACCGATTGATTTGATTTGAGTGGTTTTCATTGAGTGCCTCCGTTCTGCTGGGTTATTCATATTCGTTCTCGATGGCATTACTGTATACAAGTGAATATGAATACTGGCTGAATGAATTACGAAGGCTGAAATTTTTTTGCAGGGAACTTGCAGGGCGGTATTTCGGTGTAATTCTTTGGGAAAGAAACGGATGTAGTCTGACTGCTCCAGATACTTATGGTCCAAGTGGCGTCCCCAACGAGATTCGAACTCGTGTTACCGCCGTGAAAGGGCGATGTCC
>JBBTCY010000166.1:0-2404 GCA_038043005.1 Pseudomonadota bacterium | reverse complement strand
TGCGCTAACCAGGCTGGCTGGGGCAATCCAAGGAATCACGCTTGTTGTCGGCCACCCCAGCTTCCGGGATGGCAAGCTGTTCAATGCTGCCTCGGTCATCAGCAATGGCCATGTACTCACCACCTATCACAAAAATATTCTTAGTAAATCATCCTATTTCAATGAACAGTATTACTTTGACCCTGGAACCGGATCCTGTGTGTTTGAATTGGCAGGTATCCGTTTCGGTATCAACATTTGTGCTGATTTCTGGCAGTCCGATCCGGTAATCCGGTTAACACCTGATGATATGGATATCCTGCTGGTGCTCAGCGCATCGGCCTATCATATCAACAAGCAGGCATCACGCTACCAGATCACCCGTCAGTTTGTGGAAAAAACCGGCATTCCGGTCATTCACGCCAATCTTGTCGGCGGCCAGGATGAACTGGTCTTTGATGGTGCTTCTTTTGCCATCAACCGGCAGGGCGAATTAACCCATCAATGGGATGCGTTTAAAGAAACCATCGGCATGATCGATATTCAGGAAAAACAACCTGTCCGTGGAGAAATCACCCCTCCCCAACCCCTGATAGCTAATGTCTATCAAGCTCTATGTTTAGGTATTAAAGATTATGTTCACAAAAATGGTTTTCCGGGTGTATTGCTGGGTCTTTCAGGCGGCGTAGACTCTGCGCTCACGCTGGCCATCGCGGTCGATGCGCTGGGCGCGGAACGAGTACAGACAGTCATGATGCCATCACGCTATACAGCGGACATCAGCCTGTACGATGCGAACGAAATGGTGGAATTACTGGGCATCAAGCATTATGAATGCAGCATCCAGCCTTTGTTTGAACAGTACCTCAAAACATTGGCTGATAAATTTCATAGTTCACCCAATCCGGCCGGCCTGAATACCATGCCGGAGAATCTACAGGCACGCATACGCGGCACGCTGCTCATGGCATTATCCAACCAATCCGGCGCGATCGTTCTCACCACGGGCAATAAATCTGAAATCGCGGTCGGTTACTGTACGTTATATGGCGATATGGCGGGTGGTTTCTCCGTATTAAAGGACATCAGCAAAACCATGGTTTATCAGTTGTGCAACTATCGCAATCAAATCAGCTGGATCATCCCGGAACGCATTATCCAGCGCGCGCCTTCCGCCGAGTTGCGGCCCAATCAAACCGATCAGGATTCCTTGCCGCCTTACGACGTGCTGGATGCCATTATCGAAGCATACGTTGAAAAGAATTATTCACCGGCAGCCATCATTGCACTGAATTATCAGGAAGCGGATGTTCGCCGCGTCATCCATCTGATCCATAAGAATGAATACAAACGCCGCCAGGCACCGCCAGGCATCCGCATCACCTCACGCGATTTTGGCACCGCATGGCATTATCCCATTACCGCGCATTACCAATAGTAGTGGATGCACTCAACAGCCTGCCAAACTGATTGATACTGAATGGAACTTGACTCATCATTCGCTATCATAGGGTCATGACATTAATTTACCTGATCATTGCCTTGTCATTTCTGTTCCCGGCAAACACGCATGCGCATGAATTACCTGATCTGGGCGATGTATCGCAGGTCACCATCACACCCTATCAGGAACGACAAATCGGGTTGCAGATCATGCGTCAGATCCGCATGGATCCCAGCTATCTGAATGACCCGGAAATAACCAGCTATCTCAATAGCCTCGGACACAAGCTGATCGCCAATTCCGATGAAGCCAGTCCGGGTCAGACATTTGAGTTCTTTGCATTGCAGGATTCGACAATCAATGCGTTCGCCCTGCCCGGCGGATTTATGGGCTTCAACAGCGGCCTCATTGTGGCCTCACAAAGTGAATCCGAACTGGCTGCCGTGATGGCGCATGAAATCGCCCATGTGACACAAAAACATCTGGCGCGCATGATCTCCGGGCAGAAATTTGACCTGGTCAAGCACCTGGCCGCACTTGCTGTGGCGATCATTGCTTCCCGCTCCAATCCACAGATCGGCCAGGCTGTCCTGGCTGTATCACAAGCCAGCGCCATCCAGTCAAAGCTTGATTTTACGCGGCGGCATGAAAAAGAAGCCGACCGGATCGGCTTAAACATTCTGGTGGATGCCGGCTTTGATCCTCAAGGCATGCCTTCCTTCTTTGAACGCCTGCAGAAAGCTGGTCGATTTCATGAGAATGGAGCGCCTTCTTATCTGCGTACCCATCCGATCACCTTTGAACGCATTGCCGACATACAAAACCGGACCCGCGAAATGACCTATCGGCAAGTTCCTGACAGCATCGATTTCCTGTTGGTGCGTGCCAAGTTACGCGCATTGCAGGGAAAATCCATGGATGCCGTCGAGCAGTTCAAACTGCGCTTGCAGGAAAAGCGTTTTACCAATGAAGTTGTCGAGC
>JBBTCY010000165.1:15889-18787 GCA_038043005.1 Pseudomonadota bacterium | reverse complement strand
GTGCCCCGGCAAAAAAATACACTGATAGCGAGATCCAGACTTGATGCGCGCGAATATCTCAGTCTGAGTAGTAACAGGCAATACATCGCTGCACGGAGGATTATCGCTGAAATTTAATGCAAAGAGAAAATGGTGCTGAATTTATGGGACTGTACGAGCTAAGATACTTGATATTCAGGCCTCTGTATTATTGATAGCTTTCTAAGCAACTGGTAGATCTCGATAAAATTCATGTTTAATCCGGTCAACATAATTTGTCAGATTATTTTTTGTTAAGCCATATTCCTTAAGCGGTGATTCGATGGGACAACCGATGATGTTAATCAGTAAACCAAAAGCAGATGTATCCAGAGAAGTAGGTTGATCACCCAGGAAATATGGTTTGTTGCCGAGGCTTGCGGATAACGCATCAATATCTTGTTTACCCAGTGTGAAAATTTCGTCAGTGTGATGTCTGCCAGTGCCATGGCCAAAAATCTGTCGCTTGATTTTTTGTCGCCAGCCGTTAGCGACAATATCTCGGATGATGGGTGGCAGCCCTTCAAAGATTGCTGTTTTATTGACTTGCCAATTTTCATCTGTGTATTGCCAGCGTGAATATAGCATAGTCCAGAACAAGTGTTCTTCAAGTAAGCGCTGCATCGCCACAGATACTGCTAATTCTGTATCACTCAGTTCTTTATCCAAATCTTTGTGAGTTGATTTGAGATAGGAAATGATGAAACGCGAATCGCCCAGAGTTTTACCGTTATCCTCAATGTAAGGTAGTTTTCCCTTAGGTGCGCCTAAAGGAAGCGTTGACTTAATTTCATATTCAATGTCAGCCATTCGTAGGTATGTTTCTATTTTGCAGCAGAAGGGACTTAAGTTTGGAATGCTCCAAGTACGTTTAAATTGATAAAGTTTTAGCATTATAGGATAGTCCTCATCATTGTTAGGTGTCATAACTTGCATTATGCAAGTTAATTTACCTTAGAAGCTTGTTTTATGCAAGTTATTGCATTACATTGTTTCCTGTAACTTCTATTGACAAGGTAAATACTAACTTATGACGAATGATCTGAATATGCTAGATAAACTTACTTTTGAGCGATCAAACTGTCCGGTCGCATGTGCACTTGATATTCTGGGTGATAAATGGACTTTGTTGATTGTTCGGGATCTATTATTGGGCAAAAGGCGATATCAAGAGTTAATGTTATCTCCAGAAGGCATTGCCACCAACATTCTTGCAGATAGATTGAAAAAATTAGAAGTTGCTGGCGTTATTACACAGCAAATCTATCAACAAAAACCCGTACGCTACGAATATATCTTGACAAGGAAGGGTAAGGATCTAGGGCCAGTATTGGAGGCGTTGGTAGCATGGGGGAAAGCGCATTACCCTGGAACTCAGGTATTCCAAACCGTCAATCGTCACTGATTATGCAATTAAAGAGAATAATTGCTGACTAGCCGCTTGGGCAGGCTTAATAAGCATTGGAAATATTTTTCTTTTCTGAATTGACCAATTCGCATACTTTTGTCCGTATGATTTTTCTCATGCAAATTCAACCCATACCGGCTGGTGGTCTGAGGCTTCGGTGGCAGCATCAATGCCGTGCGCTCTGAGATGGCCTGTCAACCCTTCGGTGATGAAAATAAAATCATAACATTCGGGGTGATCGACGAAATCTACCGGGTGGATACCGACTGTTGGAGCATGAGGCGTATCGGGGTGCAGCAAAGACCAGACATCGTGAAAGTTTGGTATGCCGCTACTGAATGGAGCAAGGATCTGTGAGTGCTCAGGTGCCGTGGCGGGGAAGTTTAAATCACCACACAGCAATGCTTGAATAGGGCGTGGAAAAACCTCAAAGGCTCTGCCTTGTTCTTCAATCAGAGGTGTGCGCACTGACATGGTACACGCTTCGGTATGCAAGCGGCGGATAGCGTCAATCTGGATTTGACGCTGGTAGTGTGAATAGTATTCGAGATGGGTGGTCATCACGCGTAGCAGACCGATATCCGTAGTCACCACGGCTTCGACCAGTACCCGTTGCATGCTGGGTGTTTCAGATTCAGCTGACCAAGGTAGCAGATGTCGCCAAACCTGACCGACGGGAAGCCGGGAAAAAATGATATTACCAAAAAGGCTGCGGCCGCCGTATTCGTCCGGTACGTCAGTTGCTATACCGTAAATTGCGGTATAGCCGTGTAACCCAGCCGAGAGCACGGCAACCTGATCTTCCCCTCGACTGCCAGGCAGACCGGGAAAATTGACAGCGACTTCCTGTAAGCAAATAACATCAACGCTACCTGTTTGATAGATAGTTTGGAGAATGCGAGACAAATCGACTTGTCCATCCATGCCGCGCCCCCATTGGATGTTCCAGCTTAGTAGCTTCATAAATCATCACCTTCAGTCTGCAACTTTTTGTAGCATAAAATCTATCCTGAAAGGAATAAAAAAACAGGTTCAAGCGATAGAGCATATGATTACTGATGGTATAACAATATCTTCTTTGATTTTAATGGAATGATCAAACAGAAAGAAATATTGAGCTATTTGGGCCAGTAAAGCGCTTCTGAATCGTGATGTTGTACTTCTCGATCTTGTGTCGTTAATAAATCAATTGCCTTCTTTTGAGTTGCTCGCAGTGTAATTGGCTATTCTTTCGACAAGCCGGGAAAAAGGCATACTTTGTATCCATACGGAACCTGTTCCTGACAGGGTTGCCAGGAAAATGCCTTCACCGCCGAGCAGCATACTTTTTAACCCGCCGCTCATTTCAATACTATAATCAATATCGCCGCTGAAACCGACTAAACATCCGGTATCCAAGCGTAACGTCTCATTTTCCAGGTATTTTTTGATAACAGTGCCGCCTGCATGGATAAATGCCATGCCATCGCCGC
>JBBTCY010000165.1:5870-15789 GCA_038043005.1 Pseudomonadota bacterium | reverse complement strand
TCGCCGCCAAAGAAACCAGTTCCCAGTCTTTTATGGAACGCAATATCTACTTGAGTGCCCAGCGCAGCCACTAAAAAAGAGTTTTTCTGGCAAATAACTTCCTTGCCTGACTGGGAAAGATTGAGCGGTATGATGGATCCAGGAAAAGGCGCTGCGAAAGCCACGTGACGCTTTTGCTGGCCCTGATTGGTGAAATGAGTCAGGAAAACAGATTCACCGGTTAGAACGCGCTTGCCCAGGCCAAATAACTTTCCTGTGATGCTGCTCTGTCTGAGCCATCGCCAAGTTTTGCCTCAAAGCTGATGTCCTGCTCGAGATATGTCATTGCACCTGCCTCAGCGACAACTGCTTCGCCGGGGTCAAGAGCGATTTCGACCATTTGAATATCATGGCCGATGATTTTGTAATCAACTTCGTGACATTGCATGATTTATCCTCAACTCATTGTTTATGATAATTCAGAGTTATGATTGATTACTGAGCATTGAGCAATTCGATGATATCAGGATCCTTGGTAATCTCTAAGGCAGTTTTCCCGCTTTTGCTTTTAACGGTCCGATTTGCACCGTGTGACAGCAGCGCTTTGACAGAGTCTGTATGGCCATGCAATGCGGCCCACATCAGCGGGGTGACGCCATCATCATTTTGCAGGTCAATTTTTGCACCTTTTCCCAGCAATATTTCGATAATGGGAGCATGTCCGTTTTGTGCTGCCAGAATAAGCGGCGTGAAGCCATTCTGAGCCTTATGGTCAACCTTGGCACCGCTTTCGATCAAAGCGCTGACAACATCGGTATTACCCAATAAAGCGGCCATGGTCAGTGCTGTTGCATCATTCTTGTCTTTCAGGTCAACCTTGGCGCCTTTAGCCAATAGTGCTCTGACAACATCGGTATGCCCATTCTGGGCCGCGATATACAGGGGTGTGGTGCTGTTAACCGCCAGGCGATCGGTTGCTGCATTCTTGGCCAGCAGGGCTTCAACGATCGCAGTATGCCCGTTCCTGGCCGCCATATACAATGCGGTCGTATCATCGGAAGCCTGGGTATTGATCTGTGCATTCTTGGCGAGTAGTTTTTCGACAATGCCTGTTTTACCTTCCAGCGCAGCAATCATCAGTGCAGTTACTTTTTCCTTGGTTTGCAAATTGACATTGGCGCCTTTTATCAGCAGGGAGCCAACGATGCCTTCATGGCCTCCCTGAGCAGCAAGCATCAGTGCCGAAATGCCATCTCCGGTTTGCAGGTCAACCTTGGCGCCTTTATCCAGTAACGCATTAACCACAGCTTCATGGCCATTCTTTGCAGCAACGATTAATGCGGTTGAGCCACCCGCATTCTGCAGGTTCAGTTTGGCATCCTTTTCCAGCAGCAGATTAACGATATCGGCATGTCCGTACTGAGAGGCAACCATCAGGGCAGTGAAACCTTTTTCATTTTGTAAATTGGGGTTGATGCCTTTATCCAGCAATTGCTTAATGGTTTCTATTTTTCCGGAAAACGCGGATTTGATGAATTCAGCATCATCATTTGCAGATGCCTGGGGCGTGTGAACGAGGATAGCGGTTACGACAGCAAGCAATAAGAATGTGCGCGTATAATTAGTTAAATCTTTTATATAATTCATTGATTACACCTATATCTGGTATTTTTGTGATTGTTTTGTTATGAATCTTTGCGGGAGTACTCTGGTTAATTTGAAAATTGATGAGTGCTTCTTTTATTTTATGGAATCAGAAATGAATTGAGAGCTGCATCGAGTTAGGTCTAAATCAAACAGAAAATCCCAAAGTTATATTTTACCTCAGAAACTTTGTGACCAAGGTTTAATTAATTTTGTATAAATATATGGATCTTATTTCTAATAAATTACTATGAATGATTGGATTATCCCGGATTGGCCGGCGCCGGGCAATGTGAAGGCGCTGTTTACGACGCGCAATGGCGGTGTGAGCGGTGGAATGAATAGAGCCTATGCTTCTCTAAATTTAGGCAGTCATGTCAATGATAATCTGGTAGATGTTGAGCGTAACCGGGCTTTATTGCGTCGATATTTGCCGGAAGAGCCGAAATGGTTGAAGCAGGTACATGGAACCCATCCTGTCTGGATCGATGGGACACCCGCGACGCTCGAGGGCGATGCGGCATGGAGTCGACGACAGGGAGCGGTTTGTGCAGTCATGGTTGCTGACTGCCTGCCGGTATTTCTGTGTGATCAGAACGGTGTTGCGGTTGGCATCGCACATGCCGGCTGGCGTGGACTGGTGGGCGGAGTGATCGAACAGACGATTGCAGCGATGCAGGTGGATGGTCGTCAATTGATAGCATGGCTTGGTCCGGCAATAGGCCCCAATCACTTTGAAGTGGGAGCGGATGTTCGAGATGCCTTTGTCAGTCATGATCTGCAATCCGCCTGTGCGTTTGTTGCCAGGGAAAGCCATCATGAAGAAAAATGGCTGGCAGATATTTTTTTACTGGCACGTCAACGATTGATTGCAGCAGGCGTTACAGAAATTTATGGTGGTGGTACCTGTACTTTCAGTGATCCGGTGCGTTTTTTTTCTTATCGCCGGGATGGTGAAACCGGACGGATGGCGGCGTTGATCTGGCTTGAAACACCGTAGTCCTAACTTGTTAATTTATCGACCGATAACAGCGTATAATCCCGCCTTTTCATTCGAAATAACTTTATGTCGACGTTAAGTTGGATTGTTGTAGCCAGTTTGCTGGGCGGTATAGTCAGTTTGTTGTTTGCGGCCATGTTGACGCTCAATACCAAGGCATCGTGGCTGTCAATGCTGGTTTCCTATGCAATTGGTGCTTTACTGGGTGCTGCGTTTCTTAATACATTGCCAGAAGCGTTTGAGTTGTCTGACAATCCAACACAGGTCACAACCATCGTACTGATCGGTATTCTGCTATTTTTTATTCTGGAAAAACTGGTGTTATGGCGACATTGCCACATGGAGGATTGCGAAGCTCATGATCCGTTACATGGCGCTGCGCTGACGGTAATCCAGCATCGTGAACAGCAGCAGCATGACCACGATAACGGTCGCAGTGGCATGATGATTATTCTGGGTGATACATTTCATAATTTTGTCGACGGCATTTTAATTGCCGCTGCTTTCATGGTGGATGTGCAACTGGGTATCGTGACATCCATCGCCATTATCGCGCATGAAATTCCGCAGGAAGCGGGGGATTTTATTATTCTTCTTAATTCAGGCTATACGCGTCGCATGGCGTTCTTGTTGAACCTGCTATCCAGTTTTGCCACCCTGGTGGGTGGGGTGCTGGCCTACTTCATGCTGCATCAGATGGATTATCTGATTTTACCCTTATTTGGACTGGTTTCAGCCAGTATGATTTATGTGGCGATGTCTGATCTGATTCCGGGTTTACACAGACGTCCGGAAATTGGCGCGACAGTTCAGCAGGTGACATTGATTCTGCTGGGTATTGGATCAATCTGGCTGGTGGGTAATATTTTTACTCATGTGCATTGAAATCTTGATCACTTCGTAATGGATCATGGCACCAATCTAATTCGGGTCGGTTGATGTGGTTTTTGATAGAGCCACACCATGAAATCCCTGGGAAATACGGTAATATATTCGGCGAACAGGCATACCGTATCGCTCAATGACACGAAACTCGATGTGACCGGGTTGATCCAGCAGTGGTATCAAGCTGCCGGCTTCTCTGGTTTGATCCAGATCATGCGGAGTCATGCTAACCTGAATAATAGGCCGTTGCGTAGCAGATTGCGATGGAAACCAGAAATTATACATGGCGCCGCTGCCGCCAAACATATTGCGTGAACGGATATCCATCTCTGACTGTCCGTAATTATAGAAGTACAGCGTACTTGCGATAGACCATTTGCTCATGCCGACAACAACGGGTTCCTTGCCAGTTTGATTTCTTACATCATCAGTGATCTTCCTGATTTCAGCGGTTGCTTCGCGCCAGAAATAATGCTCGGTAAATAGCGGGTAAGGAATACCGGGTATGCCGAGTACAACGTAGTGCAGTGTAAAGGCATAAACAAGTGTGCAGGCAATAATGGTGGGTTGCCAGGCAACTTGTATGCGTCTGGTCAGTGCGCTCAGATGGCCGGTCTGCCCGATCATCCATGCGATGGTTGGCAGGATGGCTAGCCAGATGGGACCTGTCCAATGAAATTTGGGCAGGTCGAATGTACTGAGCGCGAGAAAGATGAGTAACGGTATACCGGTAAAAATCTGTATGAATAACTGGCGTCTCTTATGGGATTGGTCTTTATCCGTATTCCTGGTTGAGAATAAAGCCTGAACAGCCGCCAGAAAGCCAACCGGTGTGAGCAGAATCATGATGAATAGAATCAGATAGTGCACGGAAAATTCGTATTTATCCGCTAATCGTGTCGACTGGAACTTGAATGATGTCCAATCGTGCTGGATATTCCAGATGATGACCGGCAGAAACAGGACGCATGCTAATGTTGCGGCCAGATAGGGGTGAGGTCGTTTCATCCAGCGCCGTGCTGTTGGGTCGACGATAACGAACAGTAATGCCGTGATGCCCAGTAGACCCACTGTATATTTGGACAGTAAGCCCAGACCAAATGTAATTCCCATGCCCAGCCAGGCCGTATTTTGATTTGCGATCAACGCACGTTCCATGTAGTACAGTGTGGCCGCCCAGGCAGCGGCTAACGGTGCATCCGGGGTCATTAGAAGACCGGAAGCAAAGCCTAAAGGCAGTACCGCTAATAACAGAATAGCGCGTATACCGGTCGACTTGTCGTACAGGTTGAGTGTAAACGCATACAGATAGCCCATGGTAATAAGCCCGCAGACAATTGCGCTGATGCGTACACCGAATTCGTTATGTCCAAAAATTGAAGTACCCAGCCAGATCAGCCAGGCAACCATGGGCGGGTGGTCATAAAAACTCAGATCCATGTGCTGGGCATATTGCCAGTAATAAGCCTCATCCGGTATCAGCTGAGCCAAACCGGCATAGATCAGGCGTAATACTATGATAAATAGAACAATACCGATTGCAGCTACCCGCCATCGGATATCCAGTGACGGGAGATCCTTTTTACTGGGGAATACATAAAAGGCTGAGCCTAAATAGTTCACGACAGCAGTTGCAATGATTGCCGGGAAAATTGCCAGTAAAGGCGGTATATGCCAGACATAGACAAGTAAGGCTAGAACACCGCCCCGCATCAGCAAGGCCAGTACGCCAACTGTGAGGAACCGACCAAATTGATGCCATTGCAGATAACCGGCATGGTGATCCCGGAATGACCATTTTGAATTAAACGTGTAGTTGGCAGTCGCCGCAACAAAGAAACTCATGAAGTGCGCCAGAGCCAGTCCGGCATTCTGGTTGATCATCCACTGGAAAACGAGTGCATCAATCAAGACGCCAAATAAACCGACAACAGCAAAACGGCCCGCCGTGTTCAGACTGACTGTGCCGCCAGCCAGCGTCATTAGCCGCTGTATATAAGCTTTTTGTTGCGAGAAGTTGAGTTTGGATGTGCCAAAGGTTCGGTCACGGAAATAGATGGGGACCTCTGCGACGCGAAGCTTTCCTTGATTCGCCATCAGTAATTCGAGCAGGATTTTGTAACCATGTGCATTGCTGGAAATCGTGGCAGCAAGGGTGCGACGAAAAGCGAAGAAGCCGGATGTGGCGTCATTGACGTCACACAGTGGGCGTGCCAGCCAGCCCCCGACTCGAGACAGTAATTGTCGATGGAGCGGCCAGTTTTCAGTGCCGCCACCAGTAACATATCGACTGCCAATTGATACATCATGGGTGCCATACAGTACCGGTGCGACGACAGCGGATAATTGCTCAGGAGGATGGCTCAGATCGGCATCCATCACGACAATGACATCACTGCTTGCGGTTGCGATGCCAGCCAGTATGGCGCCGGTCAAATCGGGCTTCTCATGTCGCTGGACCAGGCGTACCCTGGCCTTATTTTCCCAGGCGCGTATTTTCTCAGGCGTGCCATCGCTGGAACCGTCATCAACAAAAATGACCTCAAAGCTGTCTGAATCAAGATTAAGTGCGAATAAACGGGTTAACAGTAAATCGATATTTTCTGATTCATTGAGTGTGGGTACTACAATAGAAAATTGTGTCATGTAGTTCCACGGATTTTAGTTCGAGGCTTGATCAAGGTGTGTGCTGTGGTCATTTTTGTTGTTTCTGGTATTTGGTGACCGCACGATTATGATCTGCCAGATTGGCGGAGAATGACGATTCACCATTGCCTTTTGCTACAAAATAAAGGGCATCAGTCCTGGCCGGATTCAGGGCGGCCTGGATTGACGCCAGGCCGGGCATGGCGATGGGGGTGGGAGGTAACCCATCCCGAGTGTAGGTATTGTACTCGTGATCGGCCTGCAGGTCCTTTTTGCGTAAATTTCCATCAAACTGATCACCCAGGCCGTAAATAACTGTCGGATCGGTTTGCAGGCGCATGCCGGCTCGTAGCCGATTGATGAAAACACCGGCGATGTCAGGGCGGTCACTCGCTAACCCGGTTTCTTTTTCAATAATGGAAGCTAGGATTAATGCTTCATAGGGGGTTGCCAGTGGCAAGGATTCTACTCGTGTCGACCAAGCATTCTGAAGGGTTTCCTGCATTTTCTGATAAGCCCGTTGCATGATATTTATATCGCTGGTGTTTCTTACGAAATAATAGGTATCCGGGAAAAACAATCCTTCGGCAGTGGTTTCATTGGCACCAATGAGTTGCAGAATTTCCTGTTCGCTGAGATGACTTGTTTTATTCTGGATGGCTGGATGTTCGTTTAAGGTTTTCCTGAGTTGAGAAAATGTCCAGCCTTCAAGAAATTTAATCTCATGCTGTTTTACATCCCCCTTTTTCAGATATTCCAGCAATGCAATCTGTGAGAGATCTTTGGTCAGCTGATAGTCGCCCGCTTTGATTATCGACGCATTGCCCATATAGCGCGACAGCAGTATAAACGACCATGCATTGGGAAGAATCCCGGCTTCGACTAGCTGTTGGGTGACCCGCTTTAGGCTGCTGCCAGATTCAATGGAAAATTCGTAGGGTAGGGTGGGGAGTTGAAGGTCTCGATTGAATTGATAATAGAGCCATCCAGAAAACAGAGTGACTCCTAGCGAAATGAGCAGAAAAAGGCGTTTTAGCGTACGCATGCGCCACAAAATAAAATTTACACTTTACGAAAAACAAGTGTTCCGTTAGTCCCTCCAAAACCGAAGGAATTTGACAAAGCGACATTGATACGCATGTTTCTTGCCGTATTCGGAATATAATCCAGATCACACTGCGGATCCTGGTTCACAAGATTAATGGTCGGTGGTGCTATCTGGTGATGGAGTGCCAGCGCCGAGAATACGGCCTCGATTCCACCCGCAGCACCCAGTAAATGACCTGTCATTGATTTAGTGGAATTGACGGCCAATTTGTTAGCATATTCACCAAAACAGCGTTTAACAGCGATTGTTTCAGCAATATCGCCCAGTGGTGTCGATGTTCCATGCGCGTTAATGTAATCGACCTCGGTTGTATTAATACCTGCATTCTTAAGTGCGTTGGTCATGCAGCGCGCTGCACCCTCTCCATCATCACAGGGGGCCGTCATATGATAAGCATCTGCACTCATGCCAAATCCGGCCAATTCTGCATAGATGGTTGCACCACGGCGTTTGGCATGCTCCATTTCTTCCAATACCAGGACGCCGGCGCCTTCGCCTAACACAAATCCATCACGATCCCTGTCCCAGGGACGGCTGGCAGTAGCCGGATCATCATTAGATACGGATAGTGCTTTCGCAGCTGCGAATCCACCAATGGAAAGCGGTGTTACACATGATTCCGCGCCACCTGCAATCATGATATCAGCATCACCATATTCAATCATGCGTGCAGAACTGCCAACTGCATGGGTTGCGGTAGTACAAGCCGTAACAATCGCCAGGTTAGGGCCTTTATAGCCATACATGATGGATAGATTTCCTGCGATCATATTAATGATTGTGCTGGGAATAAAGAATGGTGAGATTTTACGGGGGCCACCCGCATGGTAGGCAGTATCGGTATGCTCAATCATAGGCAATCCGCCGATACCTGAGCCAATATTGACACCGATACGTTCCGGGTCAAGCTGGCTGGTGTCTTCAATGCCAGCATCCCTGACAGCCTGGATGGCTGCAGCCATGCCATAGTGGATAAAAATATCCATGCGGCGTGCTTCTTTGGCGGAGAGGTACTGCTGAATATCAAAATCTTTCACTTCTCCGGCAATCTGTGAAGTAAAATTTGATGCATCAAAACGAGTAATCCGGGTAATACCGGATTTCCCTGAAACAATATTTTCCCATGCACTTGAAATAGTGTTTCCTACGGGCGATATGATACCTAACCCCGTAACGACTACTCTACGTTTGGACAAAATAACTCCGATTCGTTACAAATGCTTATAAAAACAGAATACTAGTTTGTGTTGGCACTGACGTAGTCAATGGCTTCCTGAACAGTGTTGATTTTCTCTGCCTGTTCGTCTGGGATTTCACATTCAAACTCTTCTTCCAATGCCATGACGAGCTCGACGGTGTCAAGCGAGTCTGCGCCAAGGTCATTGACAAAGGATGATTCGTTCTTGACTTCTGCTTCGTTGACGCCAAGCTGCTCGGCTACTATCTTTTTAATGCGCTGTTCAATATTTTCCATCTAGATACTTCCTTCTCAGGTAAGAAAAATGCTTTCATTCTAACAAATTTTGCATGTTATAAGAACTGAAACATGATTAAAAATCACAAATATAATGACTGGTATTTTCAGTGATATTTTGAATCAACAACATGCAGGTTATTCAGAATACAGGTTTCCTGTGATGCCAGTGTTAGTCCATATACATTCCGCCGTTAACATGTAAAGTGGTGCCGGTGATATATCCTGCTGCGGATGACGCCAGAAATGCCGTTGCAGAAGCTACTTCTTCAGGACGTCCCAGTCTTCCCAGTGGAACATGCTGAATCAAGCTCTGTTGCTGCTCGGTGGTGAGTGAGCGGGTCATGTCCGTATCAATGAAACCGGGAGCAATGCAGTTGACAGTGATATTGCGACTGCCTACTTCACGGGCAAGTGATTTGCTGAAGCCAAAGATGCCTGCTTTCGCCGCTGCATAATTTGTCTGCCCCACATTGCCGATTGAACCAACCACGGAGGAGATATTAATGATACGCCCATACCGTGCTTTCATCATGGCGCGAAGTACGGCACGGCTCAAACGGAATACCGATTTCAAATCGGTTTCCATAATCTGATCCCATTCCTCATCTTTCATGCGAACTAATAGGTTGTCGCGAGTGATTCCGGCGTTATTAACCAGTATTTCAATTTCACCAAATTTCTCCCGAATAATCTGGAGGGTATTGGTGATTTGTTCCGCATCATTGACATTCAATGCGATGCCCATACCTTTAATAGATGCCTTTTCAAGATATTGGCTGATGGCGTTGGCACTGTTTTCAGTGGTTGCAGTACCGATTACAACCGCACCCTGCTGACCCAGTTTGAGTGCAATCGCCTGTCCGATGCCACGACTGGCACCTGTTACTAATGTTATTTTATTTTCCAAGATCATATCTCCCATAGAGTCATGACTGTGCATGGTAAGTGTACATTGCTATCAATTACTTCAATATAGTGATGGCTTGTCTGATTGCCTCGCTATCAGTCAGGGATAGTTGCTGCATATTACGGTCTATGCGCTTGTTAAGTCCCGTTAATACTTTTCCCGGTCCACATTCTGCAATATGTGTGATGCCATGGGTGGCAAAAGCCTGAATGGTATCTACCCACCGTACAGGACTGTATAGCTGCTGAGTTAAAATCTCTCTGATCGATGCGA
>JBBTCY010000165.1:0-5770 GCA_038043005.1 Pseudomonadota bacterium | reverse complement strand
TACAAGTGTCAGGGCATCAGAAAAAGCCAATGCTTCGGAAGCAACCAGCGCGGTGTATTCTCCCAGACTATGTCCTGCAAGCAATGCTGGTTGGGCACCGCCCAAGCTGGTCCATGCACGATATACCGCAATACCGGCGATTAACATGAGTGGTTGTGTATTGATCGTCAGATTAATATCATCAGCCGGGCCATCCGTAATGAGTGACCAGAAATCCTGTTTAAGGAAATCAGATGCTTCAGTGAAGGTTTCGCGAACGATGGGTAAGTCAGCATACCCTGCCATCATGCCAATTGATTGTGAGCCTTGACCCGGGAATACCAATGCAAATTTCATAGGTTACCAGCGGAGTAATACCGCTCCCCAGGTGAATCCACCGCCGACTCCTTCCAGAAGCACCAGTTGGTTGGTGTGGATGCGTCCATCCCGTACAGCCATATCCAGCGCTAAAGGAATGGAAGCAGCGGATGTGTTGCCATGTTTATCAACCGTTGTGACGACTTTTTCCAAAGGGATGCCAAGTTTTTTTGCGGTGGATTGAATAATACGAATATTTGCCTGATGCGGTATCAACCAGTCAATATCGGAAGTTTGCAGATTATTTTTAACGATGGCTTCGTGACCGACTTCTTCCAGTACTTTGACAGCGAATTTAAAAACAGTATTGCCTTCCATGCTAACGTATGGAGTGCCTTGTATCTTGCCGCTGCCAATGCTGCCGGGGACTGACAGGACATTACGATAGCTGCCGCTGGCATGAAGGTGGCTGGATAGAATGCCGGGCTGCTCGCTTTGAGAAAGTACGACCGCACCAGCGCCATCGCCAAACAAAACACAGGTACTCCGGTCAGTCCAGTCCAGTATTTTAGAATAAATTTCGGTACCGACAACCAGCGCGTTCCGGCATTTACCAGAACTGACAAACATGTCGGCTGTGGCCAGCGCATAGACAAAGCCGCTGCAGACAGCCTGTACGTCAAATGCCGGACAATTCTCTATGCCGAGCTTATCCTGCAGAATGCAGGCGGTGCTTGGGAAAATCATATCCGGCGTGGTGGTGGCAACAATGATGAGGTCAATTTCCTTATTAGTGACACCGGCTGCTTGCATTGCATTCTGGCAAGCATATAACGCCAGGTCACTTGCGACTTGATCATCGCGTGCGATATGCCGCTGAGTAATGCCGGTTCGTGTTCTGATCCATTCATCACTCGTGTCGACGATACTTTCCAGATCATGGTTGGTAAGGATTTTCTCTGGTAAATAACTACCTGTTCCAATGATTCGTGAATACATTATTGTGCAATTTCTTCCGAAGAAGGTTGAGAATGGTTGGAGAGTTCTGCGACACGCTCACTGATGCGGCGCAGCATTCCGCCGCGGACTTCATCAGCCGCCCGTTTAATGGCAGCACTAAATGCGTAACTATCCGCAGAGCCATGGCTTTTAATGACGATACCACGTAACCCGAGCAGACTGGCGCCATTATACTGACGGTGATCGACCCGACGTTTAAAGGAATTGATAACCGGCATTGCAACAATCCCGGCAAGTTTAGTGAGCAGGTTGCGTTTAAATTCTTCACGTAAATAGGTTGCCAGCATTTGTGCCAGACCTTCCGAAGTTTTTAAGGTTATATTACCAACAAAGCCATCGCAAATCACTACATCAGTAGTTCCTTTATAAATATCGTTACCTTCCACATTGCCATAAAAATTAAGTCCGCTCTTGCGAAGCAGTTCGGCTGCCTGTTTTACTATTTCATTGCCTTTGATTTCTTCTTCGCCGATGTTTAATAAACCAACGCTGGGTGCCAGTTTGTTTTCAACAGAGGAAACCAGAGAAGCACCCATGACACCAAATTGAAGCAGATGCTCAGCAGTACAATCGACATTGGCACCCAGGTCTAATATGTAAGTATGGCCTTTGATGGTAGGTAATATGACTGCCAGTGCAGGGCGATCAATGCCTGGGATAGTTTTTAATACAAAGCGGGAAGTTGCCAGTAACGCACCAGTATTGCCTGCGCTGATGCAGGCTTGTGCTTCGCCCGTTTTGACGAGATTGATGGCAACACGCATCGATGAATCCTTCTTGCCACGCAAGGCCAGGGCGGGGGGCTCATCCATGCCAACGACTTCACTGGCGGGGTGTAAGCGAATCCTTGGGCCAAGTTCAGATCTGACTGCATGCAACTCTGCATTAATCGCATCGGGAATGCCGACAAGAATGATATTGGCTTCTGGATCATGGCGCAGATAATTCACGGCTGAGGGAACCGTTACATGAGGGCCATGATCGCCACCCATGCAGTCTATTGCTACAGTAATATCCAATTTTGACGCTCTTGTGGCTGGAAAGAACTATGTATCGGGTGCGGCGAGTAACAATAAGTGGGTATTATTTTTAATCGTTCTTTGTTTTGATGACTTTTTTACCACGGTAGTAGCCGTTTGGACTGATATGGTGACGTAAATGAACCTCACCAGTGCTGGGCTCTATCGCTAACGGTGGGTTGGTTAGAAAGTCGTGAGAACGATGCATCCCGCGTTTTGAGGGGGATTTCTTATTTTGCTGGACAGCCATGTTAACTCCTTAAATTTAATTCATTTTCTTTAATGTTGCCAGTACGGCAAACGGATTCTTGGGTGTTGTTTTTCCAGTACTACCCTCTTCCAATCCTGATTTTTGCATTTCACATTCACCATCCTGGTGGCGTGATGAAATCGGCAAACCAAGAATCAGTTCATCCTCAATCAGATCCAGTACATCTATTTCAGGTACGGCTAAAATGGCATCAACCGAGTCATCATCATCTGCTTTATTCAGTTCGGTTTCGCTGGTGGCCAGTAGCAGAAATGTCTGCAGATCGATTGTATGTTCCAATCGACCCAGACAGCGCTGACAACACAGGTGCATTGTTCCGCTGACTTTCAGTTGTAAGCCCGGTTTGCCATTCTTGTTGTATTCACCATTGATCTGGTAGAGTACGTCGCCTTCACTGTCAAACAGAAAATCCTGCAGGCGCAAAAAATCAGCCAGCGGGATTTTACCATGACGTATACCCGCATTGCGTACAAAATCGAGAGGGTCTATCACAAATCGTACAGACATAAGGCGCGCATGTTATATTTTTTACGCGTAAGTGTCAAAAAACAAAAAAGGAAATTTTGAAAATACAAAATATTAACCAGAAAATTGTGCTGGGATCCGGTTCGATTTATCGACGGGAATTGTTGCAGCGCCTGCAGATTCCATTTGAAACAGCAAATCCTCAAATTGATGAAGCACCTTTACTGAAAGAAGCACCTGCAGAAACGGCAAAACGTCTGGCCACAGCAAAAGCCTTCGCAGTGGCTGAAGCCTATCCACAAGCGCTCATTATCGGTTCTGATCAAGTGGCTGTACTAGGGGATATGCGTCTGGGCAAACCGCTTACCCATATGAATGCAACAAAACAGTTGCAGTTGATGCGTGGTCAGGAAGTCGTGTTTTATACGGGCTTGTGCCTTCTGAACAGCGATACCAGGCAAATGCAGATTCGTGTAGTGCCATGTCGTGTTAGATTTCGTACATTCAGTGACCGGCAGATTGAGGACTATCTTGTCAGGGAACAACCCTATCAGTGCGCGGGCAGTGCAAAATCGGAAGGGCTGGGGATCGCATTGATTGAAAGTATTACAGGGAATGACCCTAATGCGCTGATTGGACTGCCGCTCATTGCCTTGGTAGAAATGCTGGCGCATGAAGGAGTTGATGTTATTTGAAATTGTAATTATTTATAATGGTTTATGGATTGCAAATATAAAGATAGTATGAAATGATTGTGGCCGGATGTAGTCTGGTTTTTTATAAAAGTATAAATCTCATGAAGAAATATTCTGCCTATTCTATCATCCTGATGCTGATTGTCAGCATGCTGGTGAATGGATTAAGCCTGTCCTTCAAAGGGGAGATATTTGCGCATGAACTGGAACATATCCGTCAGGCATTTTCACCCAATCCGATGACGCATCTGGAAGCACATCAGAACAATGCAGCCAGAAGCGGTATTGATATTGATGCGGCAACACATCTATGTCTTCATTCGGCTGGACAGTACCAACCTTTTTTCTTTCATTCTTTCCCACTGATACCCTCACTGGTCGTGTCGGAAACTTTAACAGTATTCATCTCTGCTGTTATTCCCGAAACAATCCCGGATTTGCTTCTTCGTCCTCCTCGACAGTTTTTAAGCTAAATTATCAAGCAGTGCGTTACGTATAGGGATATCTGGAACGATAGGTATCATTTGCTGCGTATCTTGCTATTGACACTAAGACTGATCAGCGAATGTTTGTTTTACTATCATTCTTGTAAATGCTGAGTGCATGCGGAGGAATTTCATGAAATTTGGTAATCTATTTATAGCATTATGTTACTGGGTGGCATCAGAATTACGAATTGTACTGGTACTGAGTTTTGTCTTATTGCTGGGTTTTTCATCCCAGATAAAAGCCGACGCTGATCTGTTTAGTGCTCCATCCAACGGGATAAAAGATTATCCAACTGATTCAGTGGCTAGTAATAAGAGAAATGATCTCACTTTACGTGATGCAGTTAATCGTGCGCTACTTCACAATCCTGAGTTGGCAGCTTTTTCCAGAGAAATTCGCGCACTGGAGGGGATAACCCTGCAAGCTGGGTTACTTAAAAACCCGGAACTGTCTTTGAATGTTGAGAATGCCGGAAATATACAAAAACTGAGTGGTGACATCAATTCAGCTCATGCGGTATCACAAGAAGTCGTACAGCAACTGACAACGATTCGTATCTATCAATTAATAGAACTGGGTGGAAAACGTGCTGCCCGGGTTAATGCCGCTTTGCTGGGTGAAGAATTGGCTGCTCAAGATTATGAAATTAAGCGAATTGATATTATTTTTAGGGTTGCCAATGTCTTTGCTGAAGTACTTGCTGCGCAAGAACGGCTTAGACTTGCTGAGGAAACCAAGCAAGTTGCACAAAACGTAGTAAATACTGTGACCGAACGTGTGCAGGGCGGGAAAGTGCCGCCTGTTGAAGAGACTCGAGTAAAAGTAGGGCTGTCGACTACGCGCATTGAACTGGAGCAAGCGCAGCGAGATTTAGCAGGTGCGCGCAAGCGGCTGGCATTGTTGTGGAATAACTCCTCGCCACAGTTTAATAAGGCGCTGGGGAGTCTTGAAACGTTGATTGCACCGCCCAATTTTCAAATGCTGGAAGAGCGGGTTTTAGGTAATCCAATGGCGCTGCGTGCCATGAAGAATATCGAACAGCGTAAAGCGTTACTGGAAGTAGAGCAAACACGAAGCATACCAAATCTTACCGTCAATGCAGGTGCTGTGCATCATGCGCAGTTGGGCGGCAGTACTGTTGTGGCGGGTTTGCAAATACCCCTGCCGATATTCGATCGCAATCAAGGTAATCTCAAAGACGCCTATCAACGCGTGGACAAAGCTGTGGATGAACAGATGGCCACTGAGTTACGGCTAAAAACCGAGCTTACCCAGTCATATGAAACGATGTCAGCCGTATGGAATGAAATTAACATATTGCGTAATGAGATATTACCCGGCGCCAAAAGTGCTTTTCATGTGACCCGCAGAGGGTATGAATTAGGAAAATTTGGTTTGCTGGAGATGTTGGATGCGCAACGTATTCTTTTTCAGAATCAGCTTCTCTATGTGCGTGCATTGGCAAACTATCAGCGCCTGGTGAATGACATCGAGCGCCTGATTGCAGGGCCTAT
>JBBTCY010000164.1:0-2346 GCA_038043005.1 Pseudomonadota bacterium | reverse complement strand
AAGCTATCATCCTTCTATCCCTCAGTAACGTGTTCATGACTTTTGCCTGGTACGCGCATTTGAAAGAACTGAACCACAAACCGTGGATCATTGCCGCGCTGATCAGCTGGGGTATTGCATTCTTCGAGTATATGCTGCAGGTTCCCGCTAATCGGGTTGGCTATACGGTTTTGTCGGTTGCGCAGCTCAAAATACTTCAGGAAGTTATTACGCTGACTATATTCGTACCCTTTGCTTTTTTATATCTAAAAGAACCCATTAAACTCGATTATCTGTGGGCTGCATTGTGTATGGTGGGTGCTGTCTATTTCATGTTTCGCAGTAGATAGAGCCCTTGGTGTTTAATATAGAAGAATGAAGAATATGAACGTTAAACAATTTTAAGTAACTGATGAAAGGAAGCTTAATTTGTAAACCTGATTTAATCTGCAATTAAAGGAGCGGAATATGAATCCGAGAGTAATTATCTTATTAATTTTCATTGTTATTTTAACGAGCGCTTGCTCCATTAAAAAATATAAAGGAATTCCACCTGTAACGAAATCTGAAACAAAAAATCTGCCAGAAACTACATTTTTTTTATCTGATTACAGGATTCTCTAACTATTGACGGAATTTTAAGTTTACCAAGCATCTGATATTGGAAAAAGCTTCCTTTATATAAGATAAATTTCTCAATATATGTGTTTCTAAAAATAAACTGGAGATCATTATTCTTAAGTAAAGTTTAATAATTGATGATCACACTTATTTTTTCTTAAAATTTCTGCAGTTGTTTAAGATTCATACTAATATATTTTCATTTTCTTTACAGTCAGGAAAATGCCAACACGCGTTAAAGCAACCTTCAAAAACCTGCAAGGGGAGGCACTGTCCGGATTATTGGAAATTCCATCGGGTGGGGTGAAATCCTATGCCTTGTTTGCGCATTGTTTTACCTGCTCCAAAGATAACGCTGCCGCTACGCGGATTGCTCAGGCATTGGCGAATCAGGGGATTGCAGTATTACGCTTTGACTTTACTGGCCTGGGCAGTAGTGAAGGTGATTTCTCCAATACCAATTTCTCCTCCAATCTACAGGATTTACTGGCTGCTGCTGATTATCTGGAACGCCATTATGCGGCGCCTGCGCTTTTAATTGGACATAGTCTGGGAGGCGCTGCCGTACTGGCAGTTGCTCAGCAGTTGGCGACAGTTAAAGCCGTGGCTACGATCAGCGCGCCGGCAACCGCTTCACATGTCAGGCATTTATTTGCTGGTATTGATCAACAGCTATCAGATAAACAGACGGTTCGCGTTGAACTGGGTGGGCGAAGTTTCAATATTCAACGCCAATTGATCGATGATCTGGAAAAGTACAGTTCCTTGGATCATATCAAGGCATTAAAAAAAGCATTGCTGATATTTCATTCACCGCTGGATCAAGTGGTCTCAATCGATGAAGCGGCGCGTATATACACTGCAGCCAGGCATCCCAAAAGCTTTGTATCGCTGGATCAAGCCGATCATCTGCTGTCAAAACCGGAAGATTCACGCTATGTTGCCGATGTGCTAGCCGCCTGGGCGAGTCGTTATCTCAATACGGATGAGGGTAAAGCGAGCAACTATACTGCTGCCGCATTCAACGGGGTGCCGGGCAGTGTGGTGGTGCAGGAGCGTGACAAAAAATTCACGCGTGAGATTTTAACGCCGCATCATCGCCTGATCAGCGATGAACCCACTGCCATGGGGGGTGCTGATCTGGGACCGAATCCTTATGAATTGCTGCTCGCGGCGCTGGGTAGCTGTACATCAATGACACTGCGGATGTACGCGACGCATAAACAGATTGATTTGCAGGACATCGAGGTGGTGTTGCAACACAGCCGGATTCATGCAGAAGATTGTGCGGCCTGCGAGCAACCGGCGTCGCTGATTGACCGGATTACTCGTGTGATCAAACTGACAGGCAATCTGGACGATCGTCAACGAAGCCGGTTGCTGGAGATCGCTAATCAATGTCCGGTGCATAAGACACTGAGGAGCCGGATTCATATTGATACAACCCTCGCAGAATCGTCATGATATGAAAGCAGCCAACAGCAGCGTAGAGAAATTTCGCATTGATAAGTGGCTGTTTGCGGCACGTTTTTTTAAGACACGCGCCTTGGCGGCCGATGCGATTGAACGGGGCAGGGTGACGTTGAACGACAATCGGGTGAAACCCGCTAAAGTAGTGGCAATCGGTGATATGCTGGAGATTCGTATCGGCAATTACCAATACGTGATCAAGGTGCTGGCATTGTCGAATCAACGGGGTTCGGCGACCCAGGCGCAGCAATGGTATAGTGAAACCGATGAAAGTCG
>JBBTCY010000163.1:0-12881 GCA_038043005.1 Pseudomonadota bacterium | reverse complement strand
TCCTTTCGTTTTGACAAGAATCTCACATTTTGTATCTTGTGACTACACTATTTAACATATTCAAAAATATTTGTGGAAAAATTGACAACACTAAATGAATCCTCGATCATCCAGTACCGAATACTTTGAGACTGTGACAATTAAACAGTCTGCATGAATTTATTATAGGAAAACTGACATGGGTTCTGATTCACTGATACCCAACGTAACACAAAAACAAACGAACAACATCATCGATCGAGTGGATGATGCAGCGAGATGGACAGTTGATCAGGTTCAGGCGCTTCTGGACATGCCGTTTAATGACCTGATGTATCGCGCTCAGCTTATTCACCGGCAATATCATGATGCCAATGCAATTCAGCTATCAACACTCATTTCCGTAAAAACGGGGGGATGTCCCGAGGATTGCGGGTATTGTCCGCAGGCGGCGCGTTATCATACCGGCGTGGATAATCAGGACATGCTGTCGCTTGAAGAAGTGGTGTCCGCTGCAACCGCCGCTAAAGCACAAGGGGCTTCGCGCTTCTGCATGGGTGCTGCCTGGCGTGGCCCCAAACAGCGTGACATGGATAAAATGACTGAATTGGTTGGTGCGGTCAAAGCACTGGGACTGGAGACCTGCGCCACATTAGGCATGTTAAAGCCCGGGCAGGCGCAACAGCTGAAAGACGCAGGGTTGGATTATTACAATCACAATCTGGATACCGCCCCCGAGTTTTATGATGAAATCATTACAACGCGCCATTATCAGGATCGACTGGATACGCTACAGGAGGTTCGTGGGGCAGGCATTAATGTGTGCTGTGGCGGTATTGTCGGTATGGGAGAAACCCGTCAATCCCGCGCAGGGTTGATCGCGCAACTGGCCAATCTTGACCCATACCCGGAATCTGTCCCGATCAATCATTTAGTGCAGGTTAAGGGCACTCCTCTGTATGGCACCGCAGCGCTTGATCCTCTGGAATTTGTGCGCACGATTGCTGCGGCACGGATAACCATGCCGAAAGCCATGGTGCGATTGTCTGCCGGCAGGCAGGAAATGTCTGAAGCAGTGCAGGCGTTATGCTTTCTGGCGGGTGCCAATTCGATTTTTTATGGCGACAAGCTGTTAACGACAGGTAACCCGGAAACTGACCATGACCGGGGGTTAATGGATAAGTTGGGGCTTCGCGCATTGTAATGTATGCAGATTTAACTGAACAATTACGTGTTCGGGAGCAACAAGGATTACGGCGGCATCGGCTGGTACTGGAAAGCCCTCAGGCAACGCAGGTCACGATTGAAGGGCGCCAGTATCTTTCTTTTTGCAGCAACGATTATCTGGGGTTAGCCAATCATCCGGCGCTGATCAAATCAGCGTGTGAAGGTGCGCAGCGATACGGGGTCGGCGCAGGGGCCTCGCATCTGATTAATGGCCATTCTTCCGCGCATCATCAACTGGAAGACGCGCTGGCGCATTTTACGGCATTTCCAAAAGCCCTTTTATTTTCAACAGGCTATATGGCCAATATGGGAACCGTTACGGCGCTCATGGGGCGTGGCGATGAGATTTTTGCGGATAAGCTTAATCATGCCTCGCTCAATGATGCGGCGCTGCTATCGCGGGCCAGACTGATCCGCTTTCCTCACTTGAATCTGTCTGTGCTGGAACAACGTCTGGCATGCTCTAAAGCCAGGCGTAAACTGGTGGTGACGGATGCCGTATTCAGCATGGATGGCGACAGTGTACCGATCAAGCCACTGGTCGCGCTATGTGAAACATATGATGCACTGCTGTTGCTGGATGACGCGCATGGTTTTGGGGTGTCGGGAAGGCAGGGACGGGGCAGCCTGTTTACATCGGAAACGGATGCCTGTCATTCGCCCAATATGATTTATATGGCCACGCTTGGCAAATCAGCGGGCGTGTCGGGCGCATTTGTCGCAGCCCAGGCTGAAGTCATAGAAACATTGATTCAGACAGCCCGTAGTTATGTTTATACCACGGCCACGCCGCCCCTGTTATCGCATACCTTGCTGACCAGCCTTAAACTGATCGAGCAGGATGAATGGCGGCGTGAGAAATTAATCGCCTATATCGATCAACTGAAAAAAGGCCTGTCAGCGGCACGGTGGCGATTAATGCCTTCAGCATCGCCCATACAGCCCCTGTTAATCGGCAGCACGGAAGAAACCGTACAAGTGAGCCGGGCGTTACGTGAGCAAGGCATTCTGGTGACTGCAATCCGTCCGCCGACTATACCGCAAGGTACCGCACGGCTGCGTATTTCCTTGTCGGCGGCGCATCAGCAGGAAGATATCACACGTCTGACAGATGCGTTGCGGCAACTGGGCTAGAATCCATCGCGCCATCACGATAAAACCGGGAAAAATTGTTATGAGTGCTATTCATGTCGAATCATTGGGAAATGGACCCGATCTCGTTTTATTGCATGGCTGGGCAATGCACAGTGGTATCTGGGGGGGGGTTCGCGATCAGCTGGCGCAACAGTATCGTCTGCATCTGGTTGATTTGCCCGGGCATGGATTGAGTTCTGTATGTGAGCCGGGAACACTCGAACAGATCGTGGCGCTCATTTCAGATGTCCTGCCGGAGAACTGCATGATCGGCGGATGGTCGCTGGGTGGGCAGATTGCTGTTGAACTGGCATTACGTGAGCCATCCCGCGTCCATAAACTGATTCTGATTTCGACGACGCCTTGTTTTGCGAAGCGTGACGATTGGGACTGGGGGATGGATCACAGGCTATTGTTGTTGTTTATGGAAAACCTGAAAAAAAATTATGCGACAACGATCAACCGGTTCCTGACGTTGCAGATGAGTGGTGATCGTGATATCACGGCCGTACTGAAGCAACTTCGCCAGCATTTTTTTCAGCGGAATGAACCGGATCACGCCGCGTTAAAGAGAGGACTGGAAATACTGCAAACCAATGATTTTCGGGAGAAGCTGAAGGAGATCAGGCAGCCTGTTCTGTTATTACATGGCGATAATGATGTCATTACCGATCCGTCGGCAGCGCGCTGGATGCATCAACAATTGCCGCACTCCAGGCTGGTGATGTTTCCGCATTGTGGCCATGCACCATTTTTATCCGCACCGGATCAATTTATTACCTGCATCAATGAATTCTGAACATAACGAACATAACCTGGACAAGCGGCAACTGCGCACCGCTTTTGAGCGGGCTGCAAACAATTACGACCAGGCGGCCGTCCTGCAACATGAAGTGAGTAACCGCATGTTGTCGCGCCTTGAATACATCAAGTACTTGCCGGATGTCGTTCTTGATGCCGGCAGCGGCACCGGGTATGGCAGTCAGCAATTGTCCAGACGTTATCCATCCAGTCAACTGATTGCTGTGGATATCGCCTGGGCGATGTTGTCGCATGCCCGCCCGAATATTGCCTGGTGGCAATGTATGCTGCCATTCCGTCAGCAGCAGGCTGGCTATGTATGTGCCGATATTGAACAATTGCCCGTCAGAGATGGCAGCATTGGTATGGTATGGTCTAATCTGGCGCTGCAATGGTGTAATGATCTGGATCATACTTTTTCTGAAATGAGCCGTATCCTGCACACGGACGGACTGTTCATGTTCAGTACATTCGGCCCGGATACGCTGAAGGAATTACGTCAGTCTTTTGCGCAAGCCGATGCGTTCAGTCATGTCAATCGCTTTATTGATATGCATGATATTGGCGATTTGCTGGTGCGCAATGGCTTTGCCACGCCGGTGATGGATATGGAATATATAACCTTGACCTATCCGGATGTCATGAGCGTGATGCGTGATCTGAAGGCCATTGGTGCGCATAATGTGACGCAAGGCAGGCGCCAGGGATTAACCGGAAAAAACATGTGGAAAAAGGCTATGGATCACTATGAAACATTACGCCAGGATGGCAGACTGCCGGCGACCTTTGAAGTGGTTTACGGCCACGCCTGGAAACCGCAATCGCGCGAATCGGTTTTAACGCCGGAAACCCGTCGGCAGTTGGGTTTAATTCCTTAATCGATGTACTCATGCGTACAGGTTTCTTTGTCACTGGAACGGATACCGGTATCGGCAAGACCACCGTCAGTTGCGCATTGCTCCATGCGTTTGCTGCAAAAGGTGATAAAGTGGTCGGCATGAAACCCATTGCAGCGGGGTGCGAGAATGGTCTATGGATGGATGTGGAGCATTTGCTGGCCGCGAGTAACGTGGTTGTTTCCCGTCAGCAGATCAATCCCTATGCCTTCGATCAACCGCTCGCGCCGCATATTGCCGCACATCAGGCAGGCATGGAAATTAACCTGTCGGTGATCCATCGGGCCTATCTCGAATTAAGCACTCATGCGGATATTGTCATCGTTGAAGGTGTCGGTGGATTTCTGGTACCGATCAATAATCATCAGACCGGCGTGGATCTGGCGCAAACACTCAATCTTCCGGTGATCATGGTGGTCGGCATGCGCCTGGGTTGTTTGAATCATGCGCTGCTGACAGCCAAAGCCATACGGGATACCGGTCTGGTATTCGCTGGCTGGGTGGCCAACTGCATCGACCCACAGATGAGGGCAATCGAAGAGAATATTGGTGCATTGGCGCAACGGCTGGAATGTCCTTTGTTAGGTATGTTACCTTTTGATAAGGGGGCAGATAGCCGGCAAAAGTCACAATTGCTGGATATTTTTAAATTTTTAACAAATAACTACAAAAAATAGCAGAATATTCCTACAAATAGGACGTTAATATACTTTTTATTATTCCCTGTTAGTCTATAAAAAGAATTTATCCTATTTGCATGAATATCAAGAAATTCACATCCTTTTCTCTTACGTCGACACTCTTGTTGATTATTATATTGTTAGCCACAGTATTTCAATCACGTGACATGCAGAACGACATCCACGAGAAAGAACGCCAACGTTTCATTTCATTGCTGCTTGCGCAAGAGTTGTTTCAGAGTTCTGAGGATCTCACGCGCATGGCGAGGGCTTATGTCGTGACAGGCGACCCGATTTACAAAGATTATTTTTTTAAGATACTTACCATTCGCAATGGTGAGGCACCGCGTCCGCTAGATTACACAACGACTTACTGGCACCTTGAAGGCATCGGTAAGGCAACAGCAACAGCGCAAGGAGAGACTATCTCGTTAAAAAACTTGATACGCAGAGCAGGGTTAAGCGCTGATGAAATAGCCTTGCTACGCGAATCCCAATTAAACTCAAATAAATTGGTTGCTCTGGAAAAGCAGGCTTTTGCTGCAATAGAGGGTTTGTTTGATAATGGGCATGGGGAGTATATATAACTCCCGGTGAACCGGATCGCGCATTAGCGGAGCGTTTGTTGTGGGGCGATGAATATGACAATGAAAAAGCCAAGATCATGTTGCCGATCAGGAAATTCATGGTGATGCTTGATGTGCGGACACAAAATGATCTTGATGTTATACAGGAAAAATTAAGGCAGCAAATACTGATCGAGCTAGGCATCCTTGGGGTGCTGCTGGTGGGCAGTATTATCGTGGTTATTTACCTCAGACTACGCGTACTTCAGCCACTTGAACATTTGACCCGGCAGGCCGGGGCTATTGCAAACGGCGATTATTCTGCCCGGTGTGAAAGTATGGGATCGAATGAGATTGCGCTGCTTGGAGCAAATTTCAATCGGATGACAGATGCGGTTCAGCAGGCTGTCATGCACCATAAACAGGTAAACGATTTGCTGCAGTACAATGAATTTCGGCTCAAGGAAGCGCAATACCTGGCGCAGGTAGGTAACTGGGAATTGGATCTCAATAGCGGCGTTTTGCATTGGTCAGATGAAATCTTTCGCATTTTTGAAATCGATCAGACAAAGTTTGGAGCATCCTATGAATCTTTCCTGAATGCCATTCACCCGGAAGATCGGGATAAGGTCAACCAGGCTTATACCGATTCGCTGGCGACCCGTGAATCCTATGAAATAGCGCATCGCCTGCTGATGCCGGATGGCCGTGTAAAATGGGTGGTTGAACATTGCAAGACATTCTATGATGACCAGGGCAAACCGATCCGTTCGGTGGGGGCCGTACAGGATATTACCGAGCGAAGACAAGCTGAAGAAACCATCCATCTCTATGCCTCTGTTTTCAAACAGAGTGGAGAAGCCATCGTTATTACCGATGCCAGGAACAAAATCCTCGCTGCCAATGAAGCATTCCATAAACTGACGGGCTACACTCAGGAAGAGGTGTTGGGTAAGAGTCCAGCCATACTGGTAGCTACAAAAAATGTGCTGGAAGAGCATCAGGTGTTGTGGAATATCCTGGATGGAAAGGATTTCTGGCAGGGTGAAATAATCAATTGCCACAAAGACGGGCATACCTACACGATATGGTTGACCATTACGGCTATTCGCGGTAACCAGGGCAAGGTTAGCTACTACATTTCCAGCTTTACAGATATTTCTGAATACAAAGCAACTATGGATAGGATTCACTATCTGGCCCACCACGATACTCTGACTGATCTGCCCAATCGCCTCTCACTGATCGATCACCTCAGGCAGGCCATCCATTCCGCCAGACGGAATAAGGAAAGAATTGCCGTGATGTTTATCGACCTTGACCGGTTCAAGACCGTCAATGATACATTGGGTCACCATGTCGGGGATCTGTTGCTCATCGAAGTGGCGCAACGCCTGAAGTCCTGTACCCGCAGCAACGATATTGTTGCCCGTTTAGGGGGGGACGAATTTGTAGTGGTCTTGCCTGAACTGGAAAGTATGGATACCACATTCCATGTGGCTGACAAGATTCTGCATGCTCTGGGTGAATCCTATCTGCTCAATGGGCATAATATTCATTCCAGCCCCAGCATCGGCATTGCTTTTTTTCCTGACGATGGTGATAACGTTGATGATGTCATGAAGAATGCGGATGTGGCGATGTATCATGCCAAATCCAAAGGGCGGAATAACTATCAGTTCTTTGAGTCGTCGATGAATCAGGCTACGCTGGAACGGATGGAACTGGAACATGACATGCGGATTGCCTTGGAACGGGAAGAATTTGTGCTGCATTACCAGCCCAAGATTGACGCGGGCACATTGCGCGTTTCCGGGGTGGAAGCTTTGGTAAGATGGCAGCATCCCAAGAAAGGATTAATTCCCCCAATTACGTTTATTCCCCTGGCGGAAGAGTCTGGGCTGATGCTGCCGCTGGGTGAATGGGTGCTGCGTACGGCCTGTCACCAACTCAAACTGTGGCAAGGGCGCGGCATGGCAGATCTGCAAATCTCCGTGAACTTGTCCGCACGACAGTTCCGTCATGAAAACCTGCCGATGATGGTGGCATCCATCATCATCGAAGAGAATATAGATCCAACACTGCTCGAACTGGAAATTACCGAAAGTATGGCCATGGATGATCCTCAGAAAACGATCGAAAGTATGAATGAGCTGCGCAGAATCGGGGTAAAGCTGGCAATCGACGATTTCGGTACAGGGTATTCCTCGATCAGCTATCTCAAGCAATTTCCGGTCGATGCATTAAAACTGGATCGTTCCTACGTCAAGGATATCGAAACAGATTCGGGTGATGCGGCCATCTGTGCAGCCACCATATCTCTTGCACATGATCTGGGACTGGAAGTTGTGGCAGAAGGCGTGGAGACAGCAAAACAGTACGAATATCTCAAATTGCTCAATTGTGACAAGTTTCAAGGTTATTATTTCTGCAAACCGTTACCGGCGAGTGAGGCTGAGGCTTATATTCGGGCATACAACTCAAACGCTCTTTTCCAGGCTTCGCCAGCATCTCTCATTGATATTCTGGTTATAGACGATGATAAAGTGACCTGCGAACTCCACAAATATATTCTGGAGAATCTGGGATATAAGCCGACAGCCGTGCTGGATCCAGTCGAAGGATTGGAAATGGTACACAAGGATCCTGATTTTTTCAGACTGATCATGTTGGATATGCTGATGCCCAATATGTCCGGTCTGGATCTGATCAAGGCTATCCGGGAAACCAATCCAGACGTGCCGGTTGTGGTGATTTCATCCCATGATGTAGAGTCCATGCGCAGAACATTGCGCCCACTGGAGAAAAAACATAATCTCCTCTATGAGATCAATTATTTTATTCTTGAGAAGCCGTTGATGGTTGAAAGTATAAAAGAGATTATCGGTAAAATTATTTAGATTCCAAACTGTATATTTCTCGCTGCTTGCCGCGTGACATTGATAGCATTGCTCAAGAGCGGGTAATGATGGATTTGAATCTTTCCGTGGTTCGGATCAATGCAGCCTGAATGCCTGGTTCCCAGACAGAATGTCCCGCATCATCAATAATAATATACTCCGCCTGTGGCCAGGCGTGATGCAGGTCATCGGCGCTGACAATCGGGCAGACTGCGTCATAGCGGCCCTGCACGATGGTGGCAGGGATGTTGTGTAGTTTGTAAATGTTATCCAGTAATGAGTTTTCCGGTAAGAAGATGTCATGACTGAAGTAATGCGCTTCCATGCGCGCAAGTCCTAATGCAACCACATCGCTGGCAAAATAGCTGACTGTTGCGGGATTCGGCAGCAGGGTTGAGCAAGAACCTTCATAAGTGCTCCAGGTGCGTGCCGCAGGCATGTGAATGGCAGGGTCTGGATTCATCAGGCGCCGATGATAGGCAGCAAGAATATCACCACGTTCCGCGACTGAAAGCGGTGCGACCAGTTCACGCCAGGCTTCCGGAAATAAATTGCGTAATCCGTATAAAAACCAGTCAATTTCTTCCTTGCGGCAAAGAAATATGCCGCGCAGAATAAAACCCAAACAGCGTTCAGGGTGGGCTTCGCCATAGGCAAGCGCCAGTGTGCTGCCCCAGGAACCGCCAAATACCAGCCATTTTTCTATGCCCAGATGCTGGCGTAGATGTTCCAGATCGTTGATCAGGTGGGGTGTCGTGTTATCACGGGTTTCACCGAGCGGTTTTGAGCGGCCGGCGCCTCGTTGATCAAGAATGATAATGCGATAGTAAGCTGGATCAAAGAAGCGGCGATGTGCCGACGATGCGCCTGTACCCGGTCCGCCATGCAGAAAAACAACAGGGGTGCCGGACGGATTGCCGGATTGTTCCCAGTACATGCTATGGAGGCCGTCGAGCGGGAGGAAACCGTGCTGGAAAGGCTCTATTTCCGGAAATAGTTCAGGGTGATGATTATTCATGGTGTGTGATGTATTTAAAAATGATAGAAAAAGGTGATAAACAGCACTGAGTTCAAAATTTATATGAATTATAGTTCTGGTATATTGCACATTAGGTCATGGATTGTGTCAATGTTATAAGGATAATGATATGCCGCATACTGTCATGAGAGAGCAGGAAATCTCCATGCTACGCAAGGAAATGGAAATATTGATGAGTGAACGCCAGAGTTTACTGGATGCTGCCGGTGCTGCGGCCGTGTTTGTTGCGAATTTAGATAGTACAATATTACCGGATGCAGCATGTCAGGCTGCGAAAGTGCTATCAAACTCATTGAATAAATTGCCCGAGGAAACCTTGCAGGACGCATTGGAAAAAGTAAAACCAGAGTTTGCTGACGGTGAGTGAGCAGAAAAGACACAGTATAAAGCCCAAGGTTGGTCTGGTGCTGACCGGTGGTGGTGCGCGTGCAGCCTACCAGGTAGGTGTATTGCGTGCGATTGCTGAAATAGTGCCGGATAATACACGCAATCCGTTTCCTATTATTTGCGGAACTTCGGCCGGTGCGATCAATGCCACCAGTATTGCAGTTTCTGCCGGTAATTTTGCGGAAGGGGTGCGACAACTGGAGAACGTCTGGACAAATTTTCATGTCAATCAGATTTATCGCTCTGATTTTATGGGGGTGATGCGCAACACGCTGCGGTGTATGGTCTCTCTGGTATCAACTAAATACGGCCAGCACAAGGCCATTTCATTACTGGATAATTCACCATTGGAAGCATTGCTGAGGGAGCGCATTCCATTTCGTGCGATTCAGCGATGCATCCAGTCGGGTTCGTTGCATGCGCTGGGACTGACGGCCTGGGGCTATACATCCGGGCAATCGGTTACGTTTTATCAGGCGGCCAGTGGTGTCAAGCCCTGGAAAAGAGCACAGAGAGTGGGTGTTGCTGCACAAATTGATGTGGGGCATTTGATGGCTTCTTCTTCGATACCCTTTATCTTTCCAGCCGTGAAGTTGAATCGCGAGTTTTTCGGGGATGGTTCAATGCGTCAGATGGCGCCGATCAGTCCGGCACTTCATCTGGGTGCCGACAAGGTGTTGATTATTGGTGTGCGTAAAGCGCCAAGTGCTGAGCCGGAACGTATCAGTGTTGATAGTTATCCGCCTTTTGCACAGATTGCAGGCCATGCGTTAAACAGTATATTTGTCGATAGCCTGGATGTGGATCTAGAGCGTCTGAGGCGCATTAATGATACGCTCAAGCTGATACCGCCGGAGATTCTCAAGGAAAACAGTATCCTGCTGAGGCCTGTCGAATCGATGATGATTTCTCCCAGTGAGGAAATTAACGAAATCGCACAACGGTATGCGCAAACCATTCCAAAGCTGATGCATTATTTTTACCGTGCCATCGGCGCCATGGGTCCGAATGGGTCGACGTTATTAAGTTATGTTTTATTTGAAGAGCCATTTTGCCGGGCGCTGATAGAACTGGGTTATCAGGATACATTGCGGCAAAAAAATGAATTGTTGAAATTCATTGGCGTTGAATGAGCACAATCCGATGAATACTGGATGCGGTGTGGTGTTTTTTATTATTTGATTGATTTTTTGGGATAGATATATGGGTTTTGATAGTCCGCAATTCTGGATTGCCGTATTGCAAATTATTGCGATTGATATTGTGCTGGGTGGGGATAATGCGGTAGTGATTGCGCTGGCTTGTCGCAGATTGCCTGAGCATCAGCGCAAGCTCGGGATTTTCTGGGGTGTTTTTGGTGCCATTGCATTGCGTGTGATATTGATCTTCTTTGCATTAAGTTTGCTGGCTATTCCGTATTTAAAGATTGTGGGTGCTATTTTGCTGGTATGGATTGGCATAAAGCTACTTCAGCCGGAACCGACGGGTTCACATGAAATTGACGCCAGCACGACTTTGCTGGGCGCGATCAAGACTATTATTGTCGCTGACGCGGTCATGAGTCTGGATAATGTGATTGCAATTGCAGGGGCAGCGAAAGACGATATCAGTTTAGTCATTTTTGGTTTGGTAGTCAGTGTGCCGATCATTGTCTGGGGTAGCCAACTGGTTATGAAACTGATGGATCGTTACCCGGTCACCATTGCGATTGGTGCCGGATTATTGGGTTGGATCGCGGGGGATATGATGGTGACCGATGTTGTTACAAAAGAATGGGTGAGTGCTCAGGCTGGTTATCTGAAGTGGATTGTACCGGCTGGAGTGGCCCTGCTCGTGATAACCGTTGGCAAGGGACTGGCAGCCCGAGTACCGGTAAAAACGGAACCACTGGTTGACCTGATTGATGAAAAAGACCGCCCGCAGTAGTGACCGTATGTATCGATATAACCGATTGAGAGATTGAAAATGCTAAAAATCTTGTTGCCTGTAGATGGCTCTGAAAATTCCAGCCAGGTTGTAATGAATACTATTCAACGCCTGGGCTGGTATAAGGAAATACCGGAAATACACGTATTAAATGTCCAGCATCCACTGGATGGAAACGTGTCCCTGTTTATTAATCAGGCGGATATCAAGCAGTATCATCAGGAAGAAGGGATGAAGAGCCTGCAACCTGTCCGTGCGTTACTGGATCAGGCGGGGATTGCCTATCAGCCGCACATTCTGGTGGGCGACCCGGCGGAAACGATTGTGCGATTTGCGACAGAGAAGCATTGCGACCAGATCGTACTGGGGCCGCGTGGTCAGGGAACACTGAAAGAATTATTGCTGGGATCTGTAGTCAATAAAGTGATGCAGTTATCCACTGTACCGGTTTTATTGGTTAAGTAAGCTTTTACTGCGAGGCGATCGATTGAAGCTCAAGGTATTAGGGTGCAGCGGAGGGATTGGCAGCGGATTGCAGACGACGGCACTATTGCTCGATACGGATATTCTGATTGATGCGGGTACCGGCGTGAATGACCTGAGTATGGATGAGCTGGTCAAGATTGACCATATCTTTGTCACCCATGCGCATCTGGATCATGTGACATCCATTCCCTTTCTGGTCGATACCGCTGGATCGATGCGGCATAAACCCGTTACAGTGCATGCGACCCAGCCGACATTGAATATATTGCGCCAGCACTTGTTTAACTGGTATATCTGGCCGGATTTCACGAGAATTCCAAGCCAGCAAACGCCTTACATGCGGTATGAAGAGATTGTTCTGGGGGAGACGGTTGATTTGAACGGGCGCCGCATTACGCCGTTACCCGCCAATCATGTGGTGCCAGCGGTCGGCTACCAGCTGGATTCGGGTGACGCAAGCCTGGTATTTACGGGAGATACCACTACAAATGACGCATTGTGGATGGTTGTCAATAAAATCGAGAATTTAAAGTATCTGATTATTGAATCTGCTTTTTGCAATGAGAAGCAGGAAATTGCGATTCGTTCAAAACATCTTTGCCCCAGCTTACTGGCTGTGGAACTGGAAAAACTTGAACGCGCTGCTGAAATATTTATTACTCATTTGAAACCGGGTGAGGCAGATTTAACGATGCGTGAAATTCAGGCGTGCGTTGGAAAATATAACCCACGCAGGCTGATGGGAAATCAATTATTTGAGTTTTAGCAGGCCGTTGAAAAACGTTTTCGAGGCAGCCGATGCAAGGCAGATAGTTTTTCAACGGTCTGTTAGAAGTTTTGGAGAGCTGATGTTATGAGTA
>JBBTCY010000162.1:0-3776 GCA_038043005.1 Pseudomonadota bacterium | reverse complement strand
AGGGAAAAGGAAAGCATAGAAACCAGCGTACCAATGGCCAGCAGAAAGGTCATCGTAACTAGAAATATACGTTGGACTTAGGAAAATTACCGCACCAATGGGATAACGCAGCATAATACTACCGACTGCATCAGTTTGTGTCACAATCAACACTCTGTTTTATCGTACCCAAGTCCCTGAGGGATAGCAGCTTTCAGATAATAGAACATCGACCATAACGTCAGAATGGCAGCCAGGTAAATCAACCAGGTTCCCATTTCCTGTGAATTAAAGCTACCGATATTTTCATGATAAAGCAGCATTGGTATTGCTATCATTTGTGATGCTGTTTTAATTTTCCCCAGGAAAGATACCGCAACACTCTTGGATTTTCCAAGCTGCGCCATCCATTCGCGTAATGCTGAAACAGTAATTTCACGGCCAATAATTATCAGCGCAATGGGTGCATCCAGTCGTCCCAGATAGAGTAGAACAATCAGTGCCGCAGCAACCATTAGCTTGTCTGCTACCGGATCAAGGAACGCCCCGAAAGCGGATGTTTGATTTAAAACTCGCGCCAGGTAGCCATCCAGCCAATCGGTCACTGCTGCCACTGCAAAAATTATCGTGGCGACCAGATTCTGATTCGGCACAGACAACCAGGAAGGCGGCAGATAAAAAATACCGACAAATAACGGAATGGCAAGTATTCTCAACCACGTTAATAAATTGGGCAGGTTATACGGCATAAGATTGGGTGCTATAAAAACATATTAAATTCAATGCAGTTCCTTATAAATCTTTTCAGCCAGCTGACGGCTGATTCCTTCTGTCTGCTGGAGTTCTTCAATGCTGGCGGTTAAAACCCCTTTTAATCCACCGAATCGTTCCAGTAATCCCTGGCGGCGCTTGACGCCGATGCCATGAATATTTTCCAGACTTGATTTCGTTCTTGCCCTTCCACGCCGCCCCCGGTGACCCTGAATTGCAAACCGGTGAGCTTCATCTCGTATTTGTTGAATCAGGTGCAACCCCGCATGCTCACTGGGCAGTTTCAGCGGATCTTCACAGGTGGGGAAAATCAATTGCTCCAGACCGGGTTTGCGGTCTTCTCCTTTTGCTACACCCAATACATTGGCATCATTAATGCCAAGCTCGTGCAATGCTTCCAGTGCTGCATTGACCTGACCTTTACCACCATCAATCAGAATCAGGTCAGGCAACTGCCCTTCGGTAATCACTTTCCGGTAGCGTCGTGACAATGCCTCGCGCATGGCCGCATAATCGTCCCCCGGCGTAATACCGTCAATGTTATACCGGCGATACTCACTATTGCGCATCGCAAAATTATCATACACGACACATGATGCAACCGTTGCTTCACCCAGTGTATGACTGATATCAAAACACTCGATACGGTTCAAGCCAGGCGATTGCAATGCCTGTTGCAGCGCTGATAATCGTTCTTCCTGACTGGCCTGCCGATTCATCATCTGCTGAATGGCAAGCTGAGCGTTTTCAGTAGCCATATCCAGCCACACGCGCTTTTCACCAGACGGGTTCTGGATAATAGTGATTTTATGCCCGCATTGATCGGTCAATAATTCCTGCAATACCTCACGCCTGATTTTTTCACCGAGAATAATCAGTCGGGGTACGCTCCGGTTCAGATAATGTTGCGCCAGGAAGGCTTCTACAATGTCAGGTGAAGCGCAGCCTGTTGCATTCTGTGGAAAGAAGCTTTTATCTCCAAGATGCCGCCCTCCCCGGATCATCACCAGATTGACGCAGACTTTTTCACTGCCATCTTTCAGCGTTGCACACGCAATAACATCCGCATCCAACGCCTGACCGCTATCGACAAATTGTTTCTCTCGAATCTTCCGCAGTGCCTGAATCTGGTCACGGAATAAAGCAGCCTGTTCATACTCCATCCGGTCGGCTGCCTGCTGCATCTTTAAGGTAATACTTTCCATGACTTCGGTCTGTTTACCTTGCAGAAACAACTCTGCATTCCTTACATCAAGATGATATGCCTGTTCTGTAATCAGATTGACGCATGGCCCGCTGCACCGTTTGATCTGATACAACAGGCAAGGCCGTGATCGATTATTAAACACACTGTCTTCACATGTGCGGATACGAAACACCTTTTGCAAAAGCTGAATGCTTTCCCGCACAATTCCTGCATTCGGATAAGGACCAAAGTATTGATGTGTTTTATCCAGAATCCCCCGGTAAAATCCCAGTCGCGGAAAGTCATGCCCACTTAAAATAACATAAGGATAAGATTTATCATCCCTGAACAATATGTTATAACGAGGCTTCAGGCTTTTTATCAGATTGTTTTCGAGTAATAAAGCCTCAGCTTCGGAGCGGGTTACGGTCGTTTCAATGCCCGCAATCTGTGAAACCATTAATCGTGTGCGGGGTACGTGCATGTTTTTCTGGAAATAAGACGAAACACGCTTTCTGAGATTAATCGCCTTGCCCACATAAATCACTTCGCCCTGAGCATTCAGCATCCGGTACACGCCCGGTTGCAGCGGCAAATTGACGCAAAAATCCCTCGCATCAAAATCAGGTTTCGTCAACCTTGCCTATTCCCTTTTTCCCAGCAAATTACCGCCGATAGCCCAGTTCTCGTGAGGAACTTCATCAAAACAGATATAAGTATATGATTTTGGTTTTTGCGCAACACGCTCCAGTGTATCGGCCAGTTCTTCTGCAATTTTTGCTTTTTGTTCGCGTGTTAAAGTTCCAGCAACCCGGATGTTGACATACGGCATAGAATATCTCCTGTTATTTTTAGTTGTATTCACTTTATCTTTATATCTTCATGAATTTTAACGAAAATCTGCTCAAACATCTCTGTTGTCAGACGTTTAGTTTGTGTATTGTAGCGACTACAGTGATAACTGTCATAAAGTTTTAATCCATTCCTGCCGGGCAATTGGTGTACAGCACCATGACTGAATGGATAATCCTTATTTCTAAGACTTAAACTCATTAAGACCGCCTGATGGGCAACCGTACCCAATACCAGCAAAGCAACCCCTGTACCAGACAAAAATTCCTTGATCTCCGCGACCAGATACTGATTACACTGCCTTATTTCTGCCGAATTCGGTTTATTATCCGGCGGCAGACATTTCACCGCGTTAGTAATGCGACAACCGGTCAGTTGCAATCCATCCTGAGCAGAAATCGATTCGTTATGACTTGCGAATCCAAATTTGTACAGTGTTTGATACAATAGGATGCCAGCGAAATCGCCAGTAAATGGCCTGCCAGTCCGGTTAGCACCATGCATGCCGGGCGCCAGCCCAATAATCAATAATTCTGGCCTGGTATCCCCAAAAGCACTAACAGGTTGCGCATGATAGTGTGGATGGCGGGTTTTAACTGATTCCAGAAAACTTGCCAGTCGCACGCATTGCTGACAGTTTCGAGGATCTGAAGCATTGGTATGACTGGATATAGAACAGGTAGACATATTTAATTATTTATACAGATTCTGGAAACTGCGAGATGAAATTTTTGCAATGGCAAAATTATGATAAATTGTCGGAATTGGCTTAAATAAACTTCGCAGAATACGACCGAGCACCCCTTGATGAATTTCATCCTTTAACAAAACTGAGGCTTCATTGAAACTACATCCTGCTAATTTTGCGCAACAATTTATCTTTACCGGCTACGGCGATGCCTATGTCATGATTAATCATAATTGCCACGAAAGAAATATTATTGTATTGCCGAATCAACTGATTGAAGATTGGCCTGTCGCATCAGTT
>JBBTCY010000161.1:0-1053 GCA_038043005.1 Pseudomonadota bacterium | reverse complement strand
TCTATGGCCAGTTACAGGGTCTGATCAAAGAACTGGGTTTCAGACCGAATCAGATCCCAGCCAGCTCTGATGAAATACACCGCGCTTTATTGGCCGGTTTACTCGGCAATATCGGCTTCAAGACCGAAAAGGATGGAGAGTATCTGGGTGCGCGCGGGATTAAATTTTCAATTTTCCCTGGATCCACCCTGAAAAAAGGGAAAGTAAAATGGGTGGTCGCGTCTGAATTAGTAGAAACCTCCAGACTCTACGGGCGTTGCGCTGCCAGAATCGATCCGGCCTGGTTGGAAAACATTGCCGGCAATCTATGCAAAAAGCATTACTCTGATCCTCACTGGGAGAAGAAACATGCGCAGGTTATGGTTTCTGAGCGCGTAACACTCTACGGGTTGATCATTGTACCCAGGCGATTGGTACATTATGGCCAGATCAATCCGAAGGAATCGCGGGAAATCTTTATCCGTTCGGCACTTGTTGCTGGCGAGTATATATCGGACGCTCCATTTTTTGTCCATAACCACCAGCTTGTGCAGGAAATCGAAGAACTGGAACATAAAACACGCCGCCAGGATGTACTGGTCGATGAAGAAGAAATCTATGCGTTCTATGATGCCCTTATTCCCGAGAAAATCCATAACGGGGCAGGATTTGAGAAATGGCGCAAAGATGCTGAGCGAAAAGATCCGCAACTACTTTTCCTCGATCGTGACTATCTCATGCGTCATCAGGCCGATAGTGTCACTGATATTCAGTTTCCCGAAACAATGACGGTGCTGGATGACTGTAAATTACCGTTGACTTACCGTTTTGACCCCGGGCATTTACTGGATGGCGTCACCGTCAGCGTTCCGCTGCCACTGCTCAACCGTTTTGATGCAAAACAGTTTGATTATCTGGTTCCGGGTCTGATTCGCGAGAAAATTACCTGGTATCTGAAAGCACTGCCCAAGCAGATACGTCGTATTCTCGTGCCATTGCCCGAATCTGTGACTGAATTTCTACAGGATTACTCAGCGATTTTCCGGATGATTCCCCTGCAGGATGTGCTGGCAA
>JBBTCY010000160.1:6457-12061 GCA_038043005.1 Pseudomonadota bacterium | reverse complement strand
ATGATGCGCGAAGGCCAGATTTTCCGTAACCGCAAAGGCGATATCTGCGTCATGGAGAAACTGGATCTGATCAAGGGCAAGGTGCAGGGTCATGCGGACGGATTTGGCTTTCTGATTCCTGATGATGGCAGCCCCGATCTGTTCCTCAGCGCGAAAGAAATGCACAAGGCATTGCACGGCGATCAGGTTCTGGTGCGCGAAACCGGACTGGATCGGCGCGGGCGCAGGGAAGCCACGATTGTCGAAGTTCTCGAATATACTAATACGCAACTGGTTGGCCGTTTGCATATCGATCACGGCATTCTATTTGTGGTGGCTGAAAACAAACGTATCAGCCAGGATATTCTGATCTCCAAGGAGCATTCCTTACAGGCCAGTGCAGGCCAGATTGTCATCGTCGAGATCATTCAGCAGCCTAACAAGCAGTCGCAGCCCATCGGCAAGATCATTGAGATTCTTGGCGATTACAGTGCCCCGGGGATGGAGATTGAGATCGCTTTGCGCAAGCACGATCTTCCCTATGTGTTTCCTCCCGAGATCGAGAAACTCTCAGCCAAGTTTCCCAAAAATGTATTAAAAAAAGAAATGGCGGGGCGCAAGGATATCTGCCATTTACCGCTGGTTACCATCGATGGCGAGACCGCCCGTGATTTCGACGATGCGGTTTATTGTGAAGAAGACGGCAAGGGGTATCGGCTATATGTGGCCATCGCGGATGTCAGTCATTACGTGCAACCCAACGATGCCATTGATCGGGAGGCGCTGAATCGCGGGAACTCGGTCTATTTCCCGCGCCGTGTCATTCCCATGCTGCCCGAAGCGCTGTCGAATGAGTTGTGTTCGCTCAATCCGGATAAAAACCGGCTGTGCATGGTCTGCGAAATACAGTTCCAGGCGAATGGCGATGTGCTCGATTATACGTTTTACCCCGCTGTCATGCTGTCCCACGCCCGCCTGACCTATCACACAGTCGCGGCCCTGCTGGCCAACCCAAAAGGTGCGGAAGCCAAGGAACATACGAAACTCTTGCCGCACCTGCAACGGCTCCACAAATTATTCAAGGCGCTGCTTAAAGCGCGCAAAAAACGCGGTGCGATTGATTTTGAAACCACCGAAACGCAGATGTTCTTTAACGACCAGGGGAAAATCGACAAGATCGAACCGGTACAACGCACGGAAGCCCATCGGCTGATTGAGGAATGCATGCTGGCCGCCAATGTGTGTGCCGCAGATTTCCTGCAGAAACACAGGCAGACAGCGCTTTATCGCATCCATGACAATCCGTCTCCCGAGAAAATTGAAGCACTGCGTAATTTTCTGAAGGAATTCGGCATTCAGTTGGGTGGCAAAAACAAGCCCAGCGCCAAGGATTACGCGGAAACCCTGCTGACAATACAAGACAGGCCCGATGCACAACTGCTGCAAACCGTCATGTTAAGATCCCTGCAGCAGGCTGTTTACAGTCCTGACATCGCCGGACATTTCGGACTTGCCTATGACTCCTACACGCATTTTACCTCCCCCATCCGTCGCTACCCCGATTTACTGATCCACCGCGCGATCAAGGCAGTGCTCGACGGGAAGCCATACGCTCCCGGAGACTGGCAGGAATTGGGCAAACATTGTTCGCTGACGGAGCGGCGAGCCGACGATGCAACGCGGGATGTCGAATCGTGGCTGAAGTGCTTCTACATGCAGGACAGGATCAGTGAATGTTTTGACGGCGTCATCAGCAGTGTGACCGGGTTTGGCTTATTTGTCGCACTCGATAATGTGTATGTGGAAGGATTGATCCATATTTCGGAACTGCCCAGCGATTATTTCCATTTTGACGCCATCAAGCATACGTTGCTGGGTGAGCGGAGCGGCAAGCAATTCCGTCTGGGCGATCGGTTACGGGTGAAGCTGGTTCGCGTTGACCTGGAAACCAGCAAAATTGATTTTGTACTGGCCGAACCTGCAAAAAAATCGGAGCGCCCCAAGACAAAAACACCCGTAAAAAACAAGAAATCAGGCAAAAGCAAGAAATCGCTCTAGCCCCTGAAATTGTTTTACAATAGCAGCATGGATTGTGTGCACTGAGCGAGAAAATCGGAGTCCGTCCGTAACACGCTTCTATTTTTCATTCATATCTCTTTTGTTAAGTAAACGCTTAGCAGAATGTTGAAAAACTTTTTCCGATACAGCCGATGCGCGGCAAAGATAGCTTTTCAACACCTGTCAGCAACATTTTCAGGCCGTCAAGAATTATGTCCAGTACCCGTCTTATTTTCGGCTTTCATGCGGTCACCAGCCGTTTACGGCAAAACCCGGATAGCATCAAAGAGATATTCATCGATGCCAGCCGCAGCGATCAACGGGTTCGCGGTTTAATCAAGCTCGTCGAAACGCAGAAAATCCATCTGATCCCCTGTGACGGAACAAGGCTGACCAGCATGGCCGGTAACGACCGTCATCAAGGTGTTGTGGCCAATATCGATGTGACGCGCAATTATGTCGATATCAGCGATGTACTGGATACACTGACCGAACCGGCACGTCTGTTGATACTGGATGGCATTCAGGATCCGCATAATCTGGGCGCCTGCCTGCGCGTTGCCGATGCGTTTGGCGTGCATGCCGTGATTGCACCAAAAGATCGGGCGGTCGGGCTGACATCAACCGTTTATAAAGTATCCAGCGGTGCGGCAGATACCGTTCCCTATATCGCGGTTACCAATTTATCCCGCACGCTGAAACAATTAAAGGATCAGGGAATCTGGATTATTGGCACAGCAGAGGATGCAGACCATGATCTGACCCGTTTTCAGATCATGGGACCGGTTGCCTGGGTATTCGGTGCAGAAGAAAAAGGCCTGCGGCGTCTGACGCGTGAATCCTGCGACCAGCTGGTGCGTATCCCGATGCTCGGCAGCGTGGAGAGCTTGAATGTTTCTGTCAGTGTAGGCATCTGCCTGTTTGAAACACATCGCCAGCAGTCTGTGGTTTGATTGACACACCTGATAAAATGAATGGAATGTTTCAGACAAGAATAACCCATGTTATGCCGTACAATGCAATTCTTCGGATCACTGGACATATCGATACTATTCATTCCTGACTATGACTTCATCGGCTCACCCTCATTTTAAAACACACTGTGCCGAGCTTCTCAGCCAGGCAGCCCGTGACATAACACCACCGGATGCTTCAATCCGCATCGAATTATCACGCACCAAACAGGCGGATCATGGCGATTACTCCTGTAATCTGGCCATGCAACTGGCAAAGCCACTGCGTAAGAATCCGCGTGAAGTCGCCCAGTTACTGATCGACAAGATACCCGCTTCCCCTTATCTGGAGAAAATTGAAGTGGCGGGCGCGGGATTTATCAATCTGTTCCTCAAGCATTCAGCCAAACAGCAATACCTGCAACACGTTTTACAAAGCCAATCTGAATTTGGCAACAGTCACTTTGGCCAGGGCAGAAAGATTCAGGTGGAATTTGTGTCAGCAAACCCAACCGGGCCATTGCACGTCGGTCATGGCCGTGGCGCAGCGATCGGCGCCAGTCTTGCCAATATACTGACGGTGGCTGGTTTTAATGTATCGCGTGAATTCTATGTGAATGATGCGGGACGGCAGATGGATATCCTGACGCTCTCCACCTGGCTGCGTTATCTGGAGCTTAATCACATTCGCATTCCTTTCCCGGAGAATGCGTATCAGGGCGATTATGTCAAAACCATGGCGCAGCTGATATATCAGGCGCATGCAGATCGCTATGTGCATCACCCCGACGTATTGCTGAACGGCCTTCCCGGAACCGCGCGTGAAACAGCCACCAGCACGGATGAACAACTGGATCAGTTGATCGCCAATGCGAAAAATATATTGGGACAGGATTATGCCTATATTCATAATTTTGTGCTGACTGAACAACTGGGCGATTGCCGCAATGATTTGATGGAATTCGGCGTGGAATTCGATACCTGGTTCTCGGAACAGTCATTGTTTGATAATGGTCTGGTCGCACACACTATTCAACTGCTTGAAGAGAAAAATTACCTATATCAGCAGGATGGCGCTGTCTGGTTTCGCTCCACCGATTTTGGTGATGAGAAAAACCGTGTTGTCCAAAGAGAAAATGGGCAATTTACCTATTTTGCTTCGGACATCGCTTACCATTTGAATAAATTTGAACGCGGCTTTGAGCAGGTCATCAATATCTGGGGTGCCGACCACCATGGCTATATTGCGCGGGTAAAAGGCGCCTTACAGGCATTGGGACTGGATCCGGCCAGACTGGAAATCGCGCTGGTACAGTTTGCCGTGCTCTATCGGGATGGGAAAAAGGCCCCCATGTCGACGCGTTCCGGTGAGTTTGTTACCTTACGGGAATTACGCCAGGAAGTTGGCAAGGATGCCGCCCGCTTCTTTTACGTCATGCGCAAAAGTGATCAGCATCTGGATTTTGATCTGGATCTGGCCAAATCGCAAAGCAATGACAACCCGGTTTACTACGTGCAGTATGCGCATGCACGTGTTTGTAGCGTACTGGCGCAATGGGATGGCAATATCGCCAGCCTGGCCAATGTCGATACCAGCGCACTCTCCAGTCCTGCCGAGCTCGCTCTGCTGCAGAAACTAATTGATTTTCCAGATACTGTGGAAATGGCCGCCAGGGAGTATTCCCCTCATCTCATCGCTTTCTATCTCAGAGAACTGGCCAGTGAATTTCATAGTTATTATAATTCAACCCGTTTCCTGGTACCTGAAATCCTGCTACTGCATGCCCGGCTGGCACTGGTCGCCTCGATACGACAGGTGTTGAGCAATGGCTTGAAGTTACTGGGTGTCAGCGCACCTGATCAAATGTAACTGATTTAACCCATAAGGATAGTCATGAGTCGAGATTATAAATCGCCAAACCCTCCAAAATCCGCAAAAGAAACCGGTGGTTCGCTGATCTGGGGGATTTTTATTGGCTATGCGTTGGGTCTTGTCACGGCTATTGGTGTATGGATGTACCTGAACCAGGCAACCAGCCCGTTCCTACCCGGTGAAAAAGCTAAATCAGCACAGGAAACTGAAACTTCCCCAGGGCATGTAACCAAGGCACCCGCATTGATTACCCTTCAGGACAAACAGAATCCAGTCGAAGAAAAACCCCGTTTTGATTTTTATAAAATATTGCCGGGTATAGAAGAACCCACCAGCGTGAAAGAATCCAAACCCGCTGAAAAACAAACCGGTCCAACGTTGAACGCATACAGCAACGAGAACAAAAGCAACTCTCCGGTTGCAGTCGCACCCACTCTTCCCGCGCCTCAGCCAAGCAATGTCCAGTCAGCAGAAAAATATTATCTTCAGGTTGGCTCATTCAAGAAAAATGATGAGGCAGAGAATCTGAAAGCCAAGCTTGCCTTGCTCGGCGTAATCGCTTCCGTCCAGCCGATTGATCTGGCGGAAAGAGGAATCTGGCACCGCGTTCGCGTCGGCCCGTATACAAAGAAAAACGAGATCGATGCGGTACGCGCTTCTCTCAAGGAAAACAGCATTGAAACCCAGCTTATCAGAACACAATAGATGTCACTTGCCCTGTGCTTTATATTAGAATTTCAA
>JBBTCY010000160.1:0-6357 GCA_038043005.1 Pseudomonadota bacterium | reverse complement strand
TCTATCTGTCCAAGGCTCATGCCGAGATCGTTGAAGGAAAAGATTACACCGTTCTGGCCAACCCACAGCCTACTCAGGATGCCACCAAGATAGAAATCATCGAGTTTTTCTGGTACGGCTGTCCACATTGCTACAATCTGCACCCACACCTTAAAGGCTGGTTAATAGACATCGCCAGTGACGTCAATTTCCGCTATGTGCCCGCAATCTTCCGCGCTAACTGGGTTCCCGCTACAAAACTGTTTTATGCGATCGATGCCATCGGCGCAACAGATCATTTACACGACAAAGTCTATGACGCAATCCATCGCGACAAAATCGACCTGAATACAGAATCCGTTTTGTTTGACTGGATCGAAAAACAAGGCATTGAAAAGAAGAAATTTGAGAATGCCTATAGCTCATTTGGAGTACAGAACCAGGTATCAAAATCCACTCAAATGTCCCGGCAATACCAATTAACAGGTGTACCGGCTCTGGTTGTGGATGGAAAATACCTGACCAGCGCCAAGATGGGCGGCACGCCGCAGGATACCATCAAGGTGCTTGATGCATTGATCGAGAAAGTCCGCAAGGAAAGGGGCAAATAATCGCCACGAGTGGGATCGATCAAACTTGTGAAATTCCATCATTCTTTAAGTCTTTACCTGATCCAACCGGTTAATTCATGGCAATAGAAAAAATAATTTTTGGCGCAGGATGCTTCTGGGGCGTTGAAGCGGCATTTCGTCGTATCAAAGGCATCAGCCATGTCACCTGCGGATATTCGGGTGGGTATACCGACAATCCGACTTATGAAAGCGTCTGTACAGGGCTTACTGGCCATGTCGAAGTTGTGAAAATTGAATATGACCCGGATGCCGTTGCACTGGATACGCTGCTGGATACGTTCTGGAACTGCCATAATCCAACCACGTTAGATCGCCAGGGTGCGGATATCGGAACACAATACCGTTCCGTTATCTTTTACTTCACGGCGGAACAGGCAACGGCTGCAAAACGATCGATGGACGCATTACAGCACAGTGGGCGCTGGCAGCACGCAATTGTCACAAAGATTCTACCTGCCATTCAGTTCTATCGCGCGGAAGAATATCATCAGAATTATTTTGAAAAACGGAGTATTTATTAACCTTTTTATCAGTTCATTCCATTTGGTGCCGATGTATCATAAGCTGATATAAAAATTTTCACCTAACGCACATTGTTCTCTTTCTCAGTTAATAAATTATTATGACAGGATTAACACACGCGCCATCGCTTGAAAAAGAGCTGTCAATAATTTCTGACGCCCCATCGACAGAAAAAAATACTCCACTGTCGACAAAAGACAGATTGCTGGAAGCGATTAACAATGATTCCGATCTTCCCGCGTTGGGCAGTTCCATCTCTCGCATCGTACAGCTATCATCTTCCGGTGATGAGTCCATACGGCAACTGGCTTACTTTGTTTTATCAGATGTCTCATTAACCCAGAAAATTTTACGCCTGTCGAATTCAGTAACTTTCCGCGCCACATCAAATACTAAAGTTATCACCAGCATCACCAAAGCAATTTTTCTGCTGGGTTTTAATACCGTCAAGACATGTGCGCTGGCTATGCTTCTGGTCGACTTGATGTCCGGCAAGCAGGCAGAATATGTCCGCACAGAATTGATCCAGGCTTTAGCTGCCAGCATGATCGGTCGCGAGCTTGCCCGGCATAGCCATTTCCCGGACGCTGAAGAAATCGCGGTAGCTGCTCTATTTAAAAATATTGGACGTCTTCTGCTGGCTGCCTATGATGATGAGAAATATCAGGAAATGATGACACTGATTGGAAAAAGCGCCCATACACCGGGGCAGGCATCAATGGAGGTATTAAATTTCAGTCTTGATAAATTTTCAGAAACCATTCTGGAGCAATGGGATATTCCGGTCAGTATTATCAACGCACTTAAGAACAGACCTCCCGGATCACTGAATTCTCCCAAAAATAAGCAGGAGTGGATGCAGCAAGCGGCTGAGTTGAGCGAGAAAGCTACACCGCTTATTTTAGGTATAGGTAAAGCAGAGAGCGCGGAGCTTGAAAATAAACTGATTACCCGTTTTGGTAAATCGCTCAACCTGGACAAGCCAAAACTGGATCAGTTGATTCTGGATGCCACTGAGGAAACCAAAGCGCTCCAGGCTAATGTAAATGCGCTCTCCGACAAAAATAAAGGGAACGATACTGACAAAACAAAAACAGAACTTGCACCGCACATTAATGAGGATGTACTGGAAGATCTGATTTTCGGGAATACTGATACAGAAAACGTACAAATCACCCAGCGCCACCCGAGCGGCAAGCCATTCAATGCCCCCGCCTTATTGTTAGCCGGTGTTCAGGATGTCAGTGAGATCATGGCATCGAGTCACTATAAACTCAATGATCTGATCATGCTGATTCTTGAAACCTACTATAATAGCCTGGGGTTCCGTTTTATCACCCTGTGTTTGAGAGATGCACAGAAGAATCAATACCGCGCCCGCAGTTCGCTGGGGAAAAATAATGAGGCCTATCAGAAAGCATTCTTCTTTTCAGCTCTCCTTTCAAATGATTTGTTTCATCTTGCCATGGGAAGAAACGTTGATTTACTGATTTCAGATGCAACCGTACCCAAAGTTCGCGAGCTATTGCCACCCTGGCACCAGAAGCTCCTACCCGACGCGCGTAGTTTTATTGTTCTTCCTTTAGTACTCAATAAAAACCCGGTTGGCTTTTTTTATGCGGATCGCGAACTGGAAGCACCGGAAGGTACCACATCTGAGGAGATGAGGTTGATCAAGACGTTGAAAGGACAAGTACTCACAGCCTTGAACTCAAAATAACAGGTTATTGTAATAGGTATAAAATGACTATCACTACGGGTTGCTTATTTATTATCAGCGCACCTTCCGGTACAGGAAAAACAAGTCTGGTCAAAGCATTGCTGCAAGCTGACCCTGATCTCAGCTTGTCCATCTCTCATACCTCTCGTCCGCCACGCGCTGAAGAAATAAATGGTCGTGACTATCATTTTGTCAGCGAGGCAACCTTCAGGCAAATGCTGATACGCGGTGAATTCCTGGAGAGTGCCGAGGTATATGGGAACCTTTATGGCACATCGCAGAAATGGATACTTGAAGCCATGAAGTCCGGCCGTGACATTCTACTTGAAATAGATTGCCAGGGCGCAAAACAGGTTCGTCAGATTTTCCCTCAGGCTGTTGGCATTTTTATTCTGCCGCCTTCTGCCGAAACATTGGAAATACGCTTAAAGAAGCGTGGGCAGGATAATATTGACGTCATCCAGAAAAGACTTACAGCCGCACGTGAAGAAGTAAGTCATGTCAGCGAGTTCGATTATGTTATCATTAACAACAGACTGGAAGAGGCACTCGGCGATCTTACTTGTATTGTTCGAGCAGAACGCCTAAGAAAGGATCGACAATTGACAAAACACTGCGCATTAATTACCCAGCTTTCATAAACAGTCATTGTCGGTTATTGCAGTACGTTTTCCATTTTCACGACAGAATCGCTATAATTCCTTAACGTTTAATTTTTTGTTGTTACCTACCCGAGATAAATATATGGCACGTATTACTGTTGATGATTGTTTAAAAAGAATTCCAAATCGATTCGACATGACATTGGCCGCAACAATACGGGCACGGCAAATTGCAGTTGGTTCAACCCCGATGGTCGATCCCGCGCGTGACAAGCCCTGCGTGATCGCCTTACGTGAATTGGCTCAAGGAAAAATAGATATCGACATCCTGAATCCAAAGAACCTATAGTTTTTTGTTCCAAACCATTAATAAAAACAACTCAGCCCAGCGCATTACCCTTTTCCCCGATTGCCACAAAATTTCTTGATCAGTCCAATGACTGTCAAAATTAGTTTCTCTTTTTAAATAAATACCGGCATGCAATCAAGCAGTTTATAATCTTAGACTCGAGAATTATCCAAGACCCTTAAACTGTTTCGTCGCTTTTCAAAGCAATTTTCTTAAAATTTTTAAATTAATCAGAATTTATGCCTGAAGCAGAACTTCTATTTTCTGAAACATCCAAATATCTCAAACAGGAAGATGTCGTTCAGCTCAAGAACGCCTATCTATTTGGCCAAGGTGCTCATTCAGGGCAATTCAGGAAATCCGGAGAGCCCTATATTTCCCACCCGCTGGCCGTTGCCAGCATACTCAGTAAACTGAGATTGGATACGCCCACTTTGACGGCGGCGCTATTACATGATGTAGTCGAAGACACGCATATTTCCAAGGCTGAAATCAGCGAGCGATTTGGAGAATCTGTCGCAGATCTGGTCGATGGTGTTTCCAAACTGGATAAAATCGAGTTCCAGACACAGGCAGAGGCACAAGCCGAGAATTTCCGCAAAATGCTACTGGCCATGGCACGGGATGTCCGTGTCATCCTCATCAAACTGGCCGATCGTTTGCACAATATGCAGACATTAGAAGCAATGCGACCCCAGAAGCAGCGGAGTATTGCGCGTGAGACACTGGAAATCTATGCACCGATTGCGCATCGCCTGGGACTTAATAATATCTATCAGGAATTGCAAGAACTAGGTTTTCGTTACTCTTATCCCACTCGCTATAAAGTATTGGAAAAGGCAACCAAGGCTGCACGAGGTAATCGCCGTGAAATTGTCGGGAAGATTCTTGATGCCATCAACAGCAAATTAAAAGAAGTTAATCTGGATGCAGAGGTGAACGGCCGCGAGAAACACCTCTACAGCACCTACATGAAGATGGTTGAGAAGCACCTGTCTTTCTCCGAAGTACTCGATATTTACGGATTCCGCGTCATTGTGAAAGACATTCCGTCCTGCTACGTCGCGTTGGGAATGTTGCATGGCCTGTATAAGCCTATTCCCGGTAAATTCAAGGATTATATTGCCATCCCGAAAGCAAATGGTTATCAGTCATTGCATACCACTTTGCTGGGTCCATTTGGCATACCAATAGAAATTCAGATCCGCACATCCGAGATGCATCGAATTGCTGAAAATGGCGTCGCATCGCATTGGCTTTACAAAAGCTCTGATGCCGACATTAATGACCTCCATTTAAAAACCAGCCAATGGCTGCAAAGCTTGCTGGAAACACTCAGCGATTCGACGGACTCTCTGGAATTTCTGGAACATCTCAAAATTGACCTATTCCCGGCTGATGTTTATGTATTCACCCCACAAGGAAAAATACTCACGCTACCAAGAGAGTCGACGGCTGTTGATTTCGCCTATGCCGTACATTCGGATGTCGGAAATTGCTGTGTTGCCGTTAAAATCAACGGGGAAAATGCACCTCTGCGCACCAAGCTGAAAAGTGGTGATCGTGTTGAAATCGTTACAGCACCTTATGCCAAACCGAATCCCTCCTGGCTCAGTTATGTCGCCACAGGCAGAGCGCGCTCGTATATTCGCCATTTTCTCAAAACGATTCAGTATGAAGAATCCGTTAAATTAGGCGAGCGCATGTTAAATCAAGCATTACTATCCTTTAACATCGATCCAGACACCATCAATGAAACACAGTGGGAAAAGCTGGTACGAGATAGTGGCGCTAAATCCAAGAAAGAATTACTGGCTGACATGGCACTCGGCAAACAATTACCTGCTGTCGTCGCAAAACGTCTCATTTCCCCGCTTGAATCAATTAATCAGAAACAAACTGCAAGTGATCCAATCACGATACTAGGTACCGAGGGATTAACCATACAGTTTGCCAAATGCTGTCATCCCATTCCGGGAGATATCATTATCGGATTGATTAAGAAAGATCATGGCCTTATCATCCACACACACGATTGCACAAACATTACAAACAGTCAGAAAAATTCTGACAACTGTTTAGACGTCACCTGGGGTAAAGACATTGCCAGAACCTTTGAAGTCAGCATCAAAGCAATCGCAGCCAACAAGCAAGGTGTACTAGCCAGAATCGCCACTGAAATCGCCAAAGTGGAATCAAACATCGATGACATCGCAATGGAAAGTGAAAACGATTACACAACAATGCGCATCGTCCTGCAAGTCAAGAACAGACTGCACCTCGCCCAGGTAATTCGCGGCTTGAGAAGAATAAAAGACGTTGTAAAAATAAACCGGATCAGAAGCTAAGATTTCCAGTCACGGTGACTTCAACTCAATTGTGTTAACAATTAACAACATCCTGTCAAGAATTACCGAGATAGAAAAAGTATTTTGTATTAGATGCGATCTGAAGGTTGACCAGTAGAGCCCAAACCGTTAACATGCGCTTCTCACCAGATCCCTGATAGCTCAGTCGGTAGAGCGACGGACTGTTAATCCGCAGGTCCCAGGT
>JBBTCY010000159.1:0-2071 GCA_038043005.1 Pseudomonadota bacterium | reverse complement strand
TGCGTTTGTTCAATAATCTTGCGGATCAGCGAATAGCCGTTGGAATGCGCACCGCTGGAGGCAAGGCCCAGGATAATATCGTTATCCTGTATCGTAGTGCCATTGATAATCTGGTCTTTCTCGACAGCGCCCACTGCAAATCCAGCCAGGTCATATTCATCATGGGGGTACATACCCGGCATTTCTGCCGTTTCCCCGCCAATCAACGAACAACCTGCAAGCTCGCATCCCCTGGCGATACCTTTGATTACTGTGGTCGCCGTTTCTACATTTAGCTTACCGCAGGCAAAATAATCCAGAAAAAATAGAGGTTCCGCACCTTGTACCAGAATGTCATTGACGCTCATTGCGACCAGATCGATGCCAATGCTGTCATGCCTGTTTAACTGGAAAGCCAGCTTAAGCTTGGTGCCGACACCATCCGTCCCGGAAACCAGAACGGGGTTTTTATATTTTCTGGAAATTTCAAATAGTGCACCAAAACCACCAATTCCGGTCAGTACTTCAGGGCGCAATGTACGCCTGGCAAAAGGTTTTATGTTCTCGACCAGGCGATCCCCTGCATCAATGTCTACACCGGCATCACGATAGGATAATTGGTCTGCATTAGAATGATCAGAATTTGATGAAGTCAAGTTAGGCTCTCATGCGGTTACTAAATAATTGCTGCTGGAAATCGCAATTTTACCGCAAATGAGCGATGAGTATGCTGCGGATATGCAAAATCAATTAAGCTGTTGGGTTTAACGCTAGGAATTAAAATTAGGTTTTACAAATTGAGCTTCCCCTCTGTTTTTCGTCTTCCAATCACGTAACCGGGATAGATCCATTTGTTCCGGCGTGACAACTTTGGTATCCGCATCGTTGTTTACCTACCGCTGCCAACTTTACCCAGTTGCGTAGCGTTTGCTCAACCAGTCCCAGTTTTCTTTCGCTACCAAACCAATCGACTTCCCTATCTTCACTTGCTTGACCGCTTGTTCCTTGAACTCGGACCGTGTATTCCTGCTTCGGTATCTTCATCATCATCTTCCCCTCAATAGTAACGTTAATTGTATGTCACCCTTGGAAGACTATTTCTCGGGGGAGGATCAATGGCAAATATGCAGTAAACTTTGCGTATTTTTGATATCAATAAAAAGCGGATGAATGTTATGATTATCACAAATTTACTTGTGGTATTACCATCATCGGTCGACATCAGTTTTTCTCTTTCCAGGAATCCATAGATTTTAGCCTCCAGCTTTGCTGGTGGTGTTTTCTCAAATGCAGAGGTCATGAATGTCTTTCAGTATAGCTAGCCTGTTGTCTCAACATCGCACTGATAAATTTGAATTACACGAGCAATATCTGAATGCTCAGATGGTCAGGGTTCTGAAAACAATTGGCTATGACCGGAATTATCAGCGTGCTGTCGGCCAATATTTGTATGATGATCAGAACAACGAGTATCTGGATTTGTTGAGCGGCTTTGGTGTCTATGCGTTTGGCCGTAATCACCCGACTATTGTCAATGCATTAAAAGAGGTGTTGTCTCTGGAGTTGCCCAATCTGGTGCAGATGGATGTGTCCATTTTAAGCGGTTTGCTGGCGAAAGAGATACTGACCACCACGCCGGATAATCTGGAGCGGGTTTTTTTCTGTAATTCCGGTACGGAAGCGGTCGAAGCGGCGATCAAGTTTTCCCGCTACGTAACCAAGCGCAACAGGATCATCTGCTGCGATCATGCCTATCACGGGTTGACCATGGGCGCGCTGTCGCTTAATGGCGAACAGATTTTTCGCGATGGTTTTGGGCCATTATTGCTGGATTGCGGTTCTGTGCCTTTTAATAATCTTGCTGCATTGGAGCAGGCTTTAAGCAATAAAGATGTGGCCGCGTTCATCGTCGAGCCGATCCAAGGCAAAGGGGTGAATATTCCGCATGATGATTACCTGCCGGAAGTCGAACGGCTATGTAAGCGGTACGGCACCTTATTTATCGCCGATGAGATTCAGACAGGTCTGGGTCGTACCGGTAAGTTCTGGGCAATTGAACATTGGGGGGTGCAGCCTGACATGATCTGCATGG
>JBBTCY010000158.1:0-1429 GCA_038043005.1 Pseudomonadota bacterium | reverse complement strand
TCGCGATGGTTTTGGGCCATTATTGCTGGATTGCGGTTCTGTGCCTTTTAATGATCTTGCTGCATTGGAGCAGGCTTTAAGCAATAAAGATGTGGCTGCGTTCATCGTCGAGCCGATCCAGGGTAAAGGGGTGAATATTCCGCATGATGATTACCTGCCGGAAGTTGAACGGCTGTGTAAGCGGTACGGCACCTTATTTATCGCCGATGAGATTCAGACAGGTCTGGGCCGCACAGGTAAGTTCTGGGCAATTGAACATTGGGGGGTGCAGCCTGACATGATCTGCATGGCTAAGGCGCTATCTGGTGGTTTTGTTCCGGTGGGTGCGGTGGCTATGACGCAAAAGATTATGGAAGGCGTATTTAACCGCATGGATCGCGCAGTCGTGCATGGTTCCACATTTTCCAAGAATAACCTGGCGATGGCGGCCGGGTTGGCCAGTCTGGAGGTGATCCGGGCAGAGAATCTGGTGGGGAACAGTGCCAGAATTGGTGAAGATCTGATCGAAAGATTGAATGCGTTGACCGGTCAATTTGAATTCCTGAAAGAAGCGCGTGGCAAAGGCTCCATGATTGCGATTGAGTTTAAATCACCGAATAGTTTGACGCTGAAGGCGGCATGGGCAATGCTTGAGGCTGCTAATAAGGGGTTGTTCTGTCAGATGATTACAATCCCCTTGTTTAAGGAGCACAGGATTCTGACGCAGGTTGCCGGTCACGGTATGAATGTGGTCAAGCTATTGCCGCCACTAATATTAACGCAGAAAGACCGCGATTATATTGTTAGCGCATTTACCAAAACCATCGCTGATACGCATCAGATACCCGGTTCTATCTGGGAGCTTGGCAAGAATCTGGCGAGCCATGCGCTCAAAGCCAAAACAGGCTCCTGAGGTTTTATCGTTTCTTGTGATCAGGTCGATCTGGCTTGTGCGGCAGCTGCAAAATTATCGAAGTAATGCTTCACTTTTTCTATACGTTCGATTGAAGCTGGATCACTGACCTGATTCTTTTTAATACCATTATATAACGCATCAATGTTTGATAAATAATCAATCTTGCTGTCTGCGGTGATTGCGGGTCTGATTCCGTTTATTTCCGGCTGAATAAAGTAGGGTGCAGTGATATCAAGCAACTGCTTATCTGAAATAATGCCTTGATCATATAATTCCTGTCCCATTTTCTGGATTTCATTCCAGGAGATATTTTTTAAATCATATTTTGCCAGTACATTCGTTGCCGATTTGTAGCCTGAAATGTCGGCTGACTCGGCAATTTTTGCCGGTTGGACAGTCTCGGCTTTTCGCTGTGGCGCCGTAACGGATAAAGAGGAAAGAATGGTGGATGCGATTGATTGAATGGGCATGGTTTCTCCAAATTGCCGGCTATATATTTAATAGAGCAATTACTATGCCAATCCTGATTTGAAC
>JBBTCY010000157.1:0-5867 GCA_038043005.1 Pseudomonadota bacterium | reverse complement strand
ATCACAAATATAGAACTTCAGAACCGCGCAGAAAAGATACTGAAGTAGAATCGCAATAACCGGAGATCTGAGTTTGCCTGGCAAGGACTCGCTTGTTATCTGCCGGAAAGAACCCAGCAATGTTATCAGGAATGCAGCCCAGCTCGCGTTTCTCAGAATTTCCATCAAATCTGCCACATAGGCAGCCGGGTATCCCCAGGCAACATGGCAAACCAATGCCACCGCCCAGACAGTCGAAAGCAAACAGGCAATCGTCAGCATCATGCCATACAAGCGCCCGCGCCAGCTTGTCAACAAAAGAACAGACAAAAACAGATACGCGATCGCGGCTACTGAATAACTGATTATCGCTATATTGGTTAACATATGCGGTCGTCTTGATTATTGACGCTACCTTCCACCCTTGCCGAACAAAACCACTTCAACCGTATGAATCAGGATAATGACATCAAAGAATAAACTATGATTTTTGACGTAATAAAGATCATATTGCAGTTTCTCAATGGCATCCTCAACAGATGCACCATAGGGATACCGTACCTGCGCCCAACCGGTTATCCCCGGTTTAATGCTATGCCGGACATTATAGTAAGGTACTTTTGCGCTCAGCATATCGACAAAATAAGGACGTTCAGGGCGCGGCCCCACAAAACTCATTTCATTTCTCAGGACATTCACGATTTGCGGTAACTCATCAATCCTCAGCTTCCGGACAATCCGACCCACCCAGGTAACCCTGGGATCATCGGTAGTTGCCCATTGGGGATTCTGTCCTTTCTCTGCGTTTTTACTCATGCTGCGGAATTTCAAGACCATGAAGGTATGTCCCCCCTTTCCCACTCTTTCCTGCCGATAAAAAACGGGAAATCCATCTTCGATCAGAATACACAGCACAGTGATCAGCATGACTGGCAGGGTCACGATCAACAGAATGATACTGGCAATCACATCAAAAACCCGTTTGACACTTGATCTCAAGAAACTTTGATCAAACCCTCCCCCAAAAACCAGCCAGCTTGGGTACAGGGAATCCATACGGATATGGCCTCGCTCACGCTCAAAGAACGTCGCAATATCAATCACCTTGATGCCATTCATTTTACATTCAAGCAACTCCTGTATCGGAAAACTGCCACCCCGTCGTTCTTGTGTCGCAATAATAATTTCCCCCACATCATATTGCTTGACTAATGAAACCAGAGAGCCGGTATTCGGCAACACAGAAGCAGCCGGAACATACCTTTCTTCACCCAGGAAGGGAACAAAACCGATAATCTTCGGCGTCCGGTAACTTGAGTCTTCTTCATTTTGCCTAATCAATTCGTTTGCGCTTTCTCCTATTCCCAATACCAGTGCACGAGGCTGCAAGGTTCCCATGCTCAGCCATTTGAATAGCATCAATCGTGTTAACAGAATTCCAAAAAATGAAAGTACCATGATAATCAGAAATGTACCGCGTCCTAAATAAATCTCCGGCATCAAATAAAATATGAATGCCATCAAACCAAAACAGATAATCATCGCGGGCATCAGACGATAGATAATGTCCTTAAAACTTGGTCGTGAATCAAGCTGGTACATGCCCATGACAGCCATGCTCATGATCATTACAAAGACAAAAATGGCCGCTTCCGGAAGAAATGACAAGAACGGGACCTGATTTGACTCGGCCCATCCGATGGATCGAATGTGAATCCCCAGAAAGAATATAACCAGCAGCAATAACAATTCCATACTTATCAGCAAAATTGTCGGTCGTGAAATGTAGTGATTATAGATACGAAGCAATGTATTCCCCCAATTTATATAACCATCCAGCATCCAACGCGCCGGGTTCACATACAAAGTAAATATACTTTTAATTCGAATCCAAGGATTGGATAAGACCGGGTTACCGTCATACAAAAAACAGGCCTCCAAGATGTTGATCACCTTAGAGGCTTGAGTCATTTAACTATGTGGATTCAATGTTGAAACGGTATCTTTCACAATCAATGCTAATTTAATACGATCCGAGATACGCAGCTTCCGGAAGATTTCTGTCAGATGCGCCTTCACAGTTCTCTCGGTAATATCCAGTTGTCTTGCTATCTGTTTATTACTTTCGCCCTGTCCTACCCGCATTGCAATTTCATATTCGCGGCGAGTCAGATTAACCAGCAGTTCATTAACAGCCCGCTCAATTCGTCCTTTCTCCTGTGTTACTTCAACCAACTCCCGTAACATATGATTAGTCAGTGTTCGCCTAATCCATAGTTCACCATTCCGAATTGCATCAATAACATGTTTTAACCGATCGGGCTGAGTATTTATCCAACAGCACCCCCTGACACCTATTCTGAATAGTCCCCACTCTACTTCATCCGACAAATTAGGAATAAAAACAATAACTTTAACTTCTCTACTTAAATTTATCAGGTCTGCAATTCCCTTTTGTCCATTCATTCCGGGTAATTCATAATCAAGCAACAGAATTTCTGGTTTATTTTTTACGAGCTTATTTTTAAGCAATTCATAGCTCTCAGCTATCCCTACCGGGGAAAATTCGAATGTACCCGCTCCCCAGCCTTGAAGCAGACTCTTATTTGAGCTGGCTAACAGAATCAAGATCAACCTCTACGAAGGAATATGAGAAGCAAATAGAATTTTATCCATGATTTTTGCAAGCATTCTACGCGGAACCCAGGCTTCACCTTTATCAACCGCACAGACTGCCTTTGACAGACTGGAAGCGTCTACATTATCTTCCAGATAACCACATGCTCCGTTAATCAGTGCTTTCATGATCATCCTTTCTCCTACCGTGTTATCAATCAGTAGAAGTATTAACGTCTCAGGGCACTGTTTCCTTAGTGTTATTAATAAATCGTCAGTCACGTCTGGCAATCGCTTTGTATTCACCAATAAAACACGTGGCTTCAGTCGCTTAATTCTTGCAATAACATTCTCAACCAGTGTCAATTCAGTTCGTGGCGCAAGCCTGCGTTCCACCATTCTGTCAAAATTAGATGCAATCTCTCTTAAAACTTCTATTCTTCCTTTTTCCTCTTGCAAAGATTGCTCTAATTGCATACGATTTTCTTGATCAACATCAACTATTGCCACAGTAATCGCTTGCACATTTTCTCCTTATCAAAACCAATACACAGTGTGTTAACTCACAAGCACATGCTTGTTTATCTATATATATTCTTTTAACCTGACGGTAAACATGAATCAAACAAAAGAAGCAAAACAATTTCCGGCTCTAATGCTCAGTATTACCAATGTATTTATCCAGCAGATTTTGGATATAGTTTCCTGGAATCGCGTAAGTGATTCCACTGGGATTAGAGAGCGCAGATTCCTTCTTTTCTTTGACAAACACCATATTAACAACGCCATAAACTAATCCGGTATCAGGATCGTACAAGGGGCTGCCGCTATTGCCGGGGTAAGCGACGCCATCCAGCTGAAATACCTTGTATGGTGTCCTTCTTAACTGTTTCACCATACTCGCATCCAGTTGTCGGGAGCTATGCGCCGGCAATATGACCGGCGTAATTGAAGAGATGATTGCCTGATGCGTCACCGGGTAGAATCCAAGAATCATCCCTATGGGAAATCCGGTATAGGCCATTCTCTTGCCTTCCAGAACCATCTCAACCGGTCCAAATTTCATTGTGGGCAGGGCTGTTCCGCTGATCTTAAGCAATGCCAGATCATGCTCTTTATCTAATGCGACTATTTCCGCAGACCTGAATTCCGGTTTCTCACTTTCCCCGGTTATGACAACATAGGACTCCATTTTCTCTGTATCCAGTATGGCTGGTATTACATGCGCATTCGTAACGATATGAAGGCCATCGGCAACGACAAAACCCGTTCCCATAAAGCTGACCGGTGGATTGCGTATTTTCTGATAAGTCCCTATCCCGACAACAGCTGGTTTAATTTGCCGGATAGTCTGGGACAGTTCTGCATGGCAAGGCATTGAAATCAAGAATAATCCAATCCATAAAAATGAGAATCTCTTGCTCAGTATTAAGAAAATCATACAGACGGACCTCCGTAAGAACTTAAAAACCAATGCCAATTTGCAATTTTACCGCAATCAGACAGGCAATAAAATTGCCATGCTGACAGGAAACAGAAATACATTATAGAATCAAAGGCAAAGAAAAGCTCGATCATTACGGAAAATACTCCAGAGTCATTCTTCCAGAAGGATATATCCTACTTACTGCCAGCATTCTACTCGATTCGCAAAATTCATTAGCACCTTTGATGCGCAAGCTCTGCAAAAACTCATTAGACGAGACTGCTTTCCAAGAATCACGTAAACTAATGCGATATCTCGCTATCCTTATATTGGCAAAATTCAGAACAATTAATTAATTTATGGTACGTACTCGATTTGCACCTAGCCCAACAGGCTACCTCCACATCGGCGGCGCTCGCACAGCGCTTTTTTCCTGGGCCTACGCACGAAGACATGGCGGTCAATTTATTTTGCGTATTGAAGATACCGATGTTGAACGTTCAACCCAGCAATCGACACAGGCGATTCTTGATGGCATGGCCTGGCTTGGCCTGGATTATGACGAAGGCCCGTTCTATCAGATGAAGCGGCTAGACCGTTACCACGCAGTGGCTGAACAACTGCTGCAGGCAAACCAGGCTTACTACTGTTATGCCAGCAAAGAAGAACTGGAAGTAATGCGCGAGAAACAACTGGCTGCCGGCCTGAAGCCTCGATATGATGGCCGCTGGCGCGACTCGAAGCAGACACCGCCTGCTGGCGTAAAACCGGTCATACGATTTAAAAACCCACTGGATGGACACGTCACATTCAACGATCTCATCAAAGGTCGCATTACCGTTGCCAATAATGAACTGGATGATCTTGTCCTGATACGAAGCGATGGAATACCCACATATAATTTCAGCGTGGTGCTGGATGATCTCGACATGAATATCACGCATGTCATTCGGGGTGATGACCATGTCAATAACACACCACGCCAGATTAATATTATCAAGGCACTGGGTGCATCGCTGCCGGAGTATGCACACGTTCCCATGATCCTTGGCTCCAATGGCGAACGTTTATCGAAACGCCATGGCGCCGTCTCCGTCATGCAATATCGCGAAGATGGCTATCTGCCGGATGCCTTGCTGAATTATCTGGCCCGGTTGGGCTGGTCTCATGGTGATGAGGAAATATTTGATCGCACGCAACTGACCGCCTGGTTTGACCTGGCTTCGATCAGCCGGTCACCCGCCAAGTTCAATCCCGAAAAACTGCAGTGGATTAACCAGCAATACCTCAAAAAAGCAGACAATTCACACCTGGTTGAATTAGTGGCCCCTTTTCTTGAGAAGAATGGCTGTCACCGGACTGACAGCCCTGATCTGGCGCTTATCATCGACTTATTGAAGGAACGGGTTAACACAATCGAAGAACTGGCCGATGCCGCCGTATACTTCTTCCGTCCACTGGCCCCGACCGATGAACTGAAGACCCAGTACTTCACCAGTGACATCAAACCCATACTGGTCGATCTCGTCACCAAACTGCAACAGGTTGAATGGAAGCGTGAATCCATCCATAACGAAATCAAGGCAATCGCCAAGATTTATGATGTTAAATTGCCAAAAATCGCCATGCCGCTTCGCGTGATCGTTACCGGTGAAACGCATACCCCTTCAATCGATGCCGTGCTGGAACTGCTGGGCAGGGAAGAAACACTCACCCGCATGACCGATCAACTGGGCAGTTTTCCCGACTGATCTTTACTTTACAATGAATGAAGGCGTCAGTATAATCCATCCTTCCTTTGATCAGGGGGTATAGCTCAGCTGGGAGAGCGCTTGCATGGCATGCA